>DASPXY010001642.1:0-2392 GCA_035637055.1 Gemmataceae bacterium
GGCTGCCAGGGACGGACTTTTGTAATGCAATTGAGCAAGAGCAGCGGCAGGGAGGGCAACACTCGGGGAAGTCTTCGCCGCCGGGGCGGTTAGCTCCTCGTTGATGTTCCCCAGGCGAACGACCAGCAAGATACTGCCGCGCCGCTGCGCTTCCTTGATCGGGTCGGTGCCAGGCTGGAGCCGCGTCGAAACCACTTCACCGACGCCGGCGGTGGGCGATTCGAGCCCCTCCTGATTGGGCAGGTAACTCACTTTCACCAGGTAATTGCCTTGCGCGACGTGCTCGAAGTCCTCGTGGGTGAAGTCGATCGGGACCGAACTGTGCGCCAGGAACTCTTCGGTCTTGGGGTTGCTCGGCACGACTTCGAGCGTCGGGTAGACTTCGAGCCCCGGCCGGCCTTCGATGCCGCTGAGCTTGAGCCGGTAAATGGCGCCTTGCTGGAAGTTGTACCGGCCTGGGGCTTCGACAGGAATCTTCGAGAAACTGGGTTTGCCGTCCGCGGCGACGGTGGACCAGTTGACCTTCATCCCGGCGGGGGCCGTGAAGCGGATCTGTGTCCGTGCGGCCGGAGCCCTCCAGAGGAGAGCCTCACTGAAGACGAAGGGAGAGGCGTTGCCAGGCAGGCAGCCCAATGGGGAGACGTTGGGCACGATCGGGGGCGGAACCTCGTAGTAGTTGTTGGTCGGCGTCTCCGGCTCTACTTCGCGCGGCATCGGAACCAGCTCGGGCTCCACCTCGGATGAGCCTTCGCTCCGAGGCTTGCGCTCGTAGACCACGATGATGCTTGGATCTTCGCGCGTCAGGTCAGGGGGCGTTTGCCGGCCCATCTTGTCCACGGTGACAACGGTGAACCAGTATTCGCCTTCGTGTTCCGGCCGAAAGGAGAACACCTTCTCCGAGGACTGGCCCTTGTCGGCGAGGGTCCACGGCTTGCTGGGATCGTCCTTCACGTAGAGCAGGATTTCGCGCAACTTGGCACGAACGCTATCGTCGATGATGGCCGGCAAATAGAACGGGCTCTTGTCCATGTGGCACTTCGGGGGCAGTTGTGCTTCCGAGGCCGACGGTGAAGGCGGACTATCGGAGTCGTCATTCTCTGACGGCACTTCACGCGGCATCGGGGCGAGTTCCGGCTCCGAGGCAAGCTCTTCAGCTGCGCTGCGATTGATCTTCGAGGCTGGAACCCTCTTCGTGACGGTGTAGGGCACCTGCTCCGTAACGGTGTAAGGCACCCTCTTCACAACCTCGGTTGTGGTGCCATCAAAGTTGGCGACCTGGAACCGGTCTTCCTTGTAACAAGTCTTGGCGACGGTCTTGTAGCAGGTCTCGGTGACCTCAACGTAGGGCTCCGGTGCGACCGCCGGCGCCGATGCCTGCGGACCCGAACCGCCCTGGCCGCCGCGCATCGTGTCGAGCTGCAGGCTCTCCTGCACCGCAAGGGCGCCGGCGAACATGCCGAACAGATCGACCTGATTGCTGCGATCACTGCGCCCGTTGGCGGCGGGGAGCTGGCCCGCCACCTCCTCGACCTTGCCGGCGCGGCGGGCGAGCTGCAGGGCGACGTACTGCAAATACGGATCACGCGGGTGGAGTTTCAACTCTTTGAGCGCTTCCTCAAGGGTCCAGGCGTGCTCGCTGGTTGGGATCGTTTTCGGAGCGGGAATCTCTTCGGCGTGCAGAGAGGGTTGCGTGGGCCAGGCACACAGCGCCGTGGCGACGAGGGCCGCCAGCGCGATTCGGGTCGTGGCTTTCAAGCGTTCGACTCCTTCGAGAGTGGGGACGGGAGTTCCGATAAGCCCGGTATTACCTCAGCACGAAAGATTCTCACTAACCCGAAGCGTAAGCGAGGGAATGAGTTATCGCGATCCCTCGCTTACGCTTCGGGTTAGTGTGACGATCTTCCGTGCCGGAGTAATAGTGCGGGCGGCTCGACGCGGTTGCGGGACCGGCGTCCGCCGCCGTGTACCTCATCCCGGGCGCCAGAACGGCCCCGGAAAGAAAGGGCGGGCAGGAATTTCGTCAATTCGCGGCACATTGTCAAGACGAAGGAAACTGCCACCCGACGTTGGCGAGCGGGGGGCGTAAGCCCCCTGATGGCTGCGTGTCATCAGGGGGCTTACGCCCCCCGCTCGCCAACACCCAGAACGACACCCGGCGCTGGAACGGCCATTGACCCACCGCCCCGGATCTGCCATCATCCCCGCGGCTCGCAAACCTGCCCGGCGCACGGAGGGCCGCGATGGACCGACCAGCCCAGGACCACCCGCACACCGCCCCGCGCTCCCTGCCCGCTTGGATCCGCTTCCTCTGGTCGCGCGTCCTGTTCTTTGGCCGGTCGTCCGACGACATCAGCTGGCGCTGGCCGGCCCTGTTTGTGCTGCTGGTCCTGCC
>DASPXY010001643.1:0-5898 GCA_035637055.1 Gemmataceae bacterium
TTACCGCGATGGGCAAATGGACGACGACCAGGATCAGGGCAGGCGTGCGCCAGACCGTCTCGCCGCCGACCAGCAGGGCGAGCAGATTCAGGGCCACCGTCGCGAGTACGGTCAGTTCGCCGACCAGCAGGCCCAGCGCGAATTCCGGAGCGTTCTCCAGTCGCCGCTCCAAGTACACTGCGACCCCGGCCAGGAGCGCGGCGCCGGCGAGCAGGAGCGGATGGAACGTGAGGGCAACGGCGGCGGTCTGGTCGAGCAGGGTTGCCTGATTCAGGGAATTGGTACAAAGCAACGTCACGCTGTAGACCAGGCTGAGCGTCCAGGCCAGGGCACAGACGGCCACCAGCAGCGAGCGAAACCACGGCCGGCGCGACCAGGGGAGGCGGTGCAGCAGGCCGAACAGGTAATACGCCAGGAGGGCCGGCAGGACCATGACACAGCTATTGACGCCGAGCACCCAGTAGCCCCCGTGCCCGACCAGCAAATACTGCAGCAGCAAGCCAATCGGGATGGCCAGGCAGGCACGCCAGCCCAGCACCACGCCGAGCAGACCGTTGAGCAACAGGTGAGCGCTGCTCGGGCCGACGCGGACGTGAAACGACGAGGCGAGGAAAAACGCCGCCGCCAGCAGGGCAATGCGCGGAATCTCCTCGTCGCGCAGGCGCAGCGCTCCCACGGCGGCGAGCAGGCCGGCGAGGACCAATCCGCCCAGGCACCAGCCAGTCGTCAGGACGTTATCCGAGATATGGACGGCCCAGAGCGCGAGCATGATCGCTTACTTCCCTGTCGCCTTCCCATCCACCCACACCCAGAGCGTTGCACGAGCGCGCACGGGGTACATCTTGCCGTTGCGCTCGCGGCGTCCGCCGTCGGCATGGCCAGTGATCGACCACCAGCCCGCCTCGGGGAGCGTGGTCGTGACGACGCCGTTGGGGTCGGTCCTCGCGGTGCGCGTGATGTGCTCGTCGGGCGGCAGTTTCGCGGGCGGCGCCGGGTTGAAGCGCTCGATCTCGACCAGAGCGCGCGGTAGCCCTTTGCCCAACCCGCCGAAGAGTTGCGCCTGGAAGACCATGCCGGGCTGCAGTCCGTAGGGTCGGGTCAGTGGGACGATTCGGAATCCTTCGACATCGGCGTCCCAACCCTTTTGCGCCTGCACATGCAGCACCACCTTGACGGTGTCCTCGATGAAATGCTTGTCTTCCTCCATCCAGATCGGCGGCGTTTCCAGGATGAACGTGTAATCGCCGCGCTGCTGCGGTGTGAAGCGAAAGCGATAGGCCGTGACTTCCTTCTTGTCACCCGGGGGCACCTTGATCTTCTCCAGCGTCTTGGCGAGTTGGGTCTTTTCGCCATCGGGGGCGATGACGATGAGATGAGCCGGCGGCGGGGCGTCAAACAACTCGTGCTCGAACGGATGGCCGAACTGGTAGACGAATGCGACCGTGTCGCCCTTGCGGGCCGATGCGGTCTGTGGCAGCAGGATGTTGAAGTGTCCGCACACGGCGGGCGCCAGCAGGCCTGCGAGCAGGACGGCGAGGACAGGGCGGAACAGGTTTGGCATGATCACCTCGCTGAAGCGTTGCGAAGGAACGCGGTCGGCAAGTCGGCCCGAGGCTTATCATACGATTGTGAGAATCGTCATACCAGGGGAAGTACCGAGTACGAAAGAAGGCGGGCCGTTGCCTTGCTCCGTACTCTGTCCTTCGTACTCGGTACTCTCGCTACTCACGCCAGCAGGCCGCGCACGACGTTGCCGCCCACGTCGGTCAGGCGGAAGTCGCGCCCCTGGAAGCGATAGGTGAGCCGGCGATGGTCCAGCCCGAAGAGGTGTAGCAAGGTCGCGTGGAAGTCGTTGATGTGGACCGGATCGCGGACAATGTTCCAGCCGATCTCGTCGGTTTCGCCGTAAACTTTCCCGCCGCGCACCCCGCCGCCAGCCATCCAGATGCTGAACGCGAACGGGTGATGGTCGCGGCCCGTGACGCCCGCTCGCCCCGCCCGGTTTTCGCCGAGGGGAGTGCGGCCGAACTCCGACAGCCACAGCACGAGCGTCGTCTCCAGCAGGCCGCGCCGCTTCAGATCCTTGAGCAGCGCCGCGACGGGCTGATCGGCCATCAGGCAGTTGTGCGTCAGTTCGGCGTCGAGGTTGCTGTGGTGGTCCCACGAAGCGTGATAGAGGTTGACGAAGCGCACGCCGCGCTCGACCAGGCGCCGCGCCAGCAGGCAGTTCGTCGCGAACTGGCGGAACTGACCGCGGCCGCCGCCGCGCTGGGCGCGGATCTCCGGCTCGGGGCGGTCGATCCCGTAGGCGTCGAGCGTCTGCCGCGTTTCGCCGCTGAGGTCGATCAACTCCGGCGCGGCGGATTGCATGCGGAACGCCAGTTCGTAGGCGGCGACGCGGCTGTTGATCTCCGGGTCGCCCAGTTGCTCGTGACGTGTACCGTTCAGATCGCGTAGCGCCTCGATGGTGCGCCGCTGCATTTCAGGCGTCAGGCCGGCGGGGTTGTTGAGGTTGAGGACCGGCTCGCCCTGGTTGCGGAACAGGACGCCGGCATAGCTCGACGGCAAAAAGCCGCTCGACCAGTTCGAGGCGCCGCCGCTGGTGCCGCGCCCGGCCGTCAGCACGACGTAGCCCGGCAGGTCGCGCGAGACGCTGCCGAGTCCGTAGTTGAGCCAGCTGCCCATGCTCGGCCGGCCGAAACTCGGCACCCCGGTGTTCATGAATAACTGACCCGGGTGGTGGTTGAACGCCTCGGTGTGCATCGAGCGGATGAGAGCGATGTCGTCGGCGCACGTCGCGAGGTGAGGGAGCAGGTCCGACAGTTCCATGCCGCATTGCCCATGCCGGCCGAAGCGGCGCGGGCTGCCCAGCAAGCGCGCCCCCTCACGCTGGATGAAGGCGAAGCGGACGTTGCGCGTCATCGACTCCGGGAGGGCCTGGCCGTGCAGGGCGTTGAGGCGCGGCTTGGGGTCGAACAGGTCGATTTGACTGGGAGCGCCTTCGAGGTAGATGCAAATGCAGGCCGTGGCCTTTGGGGCGAAGTGCGGCCGGGGAGTGCCGGGTTCGGCGGCGAGGGCACCGTCGTCCTTCAGGAGCGACGCCAGGGCCAGCAAGCCGATGCCGCTGGCGCTGGTCGTGAGGAAGTTACGGCGTGATCGGAGGACGTATTGCTGCTCGGGAGTCATGGTTGGATCCGGAGGGAGGCATTTGCGATACCGATCCTTCTATTGTCTGACGACGGTGCCCGGCGGGCAAGCACAACAGGCTCTTGACTCCGAACGCCTTCTCCGGGTTAGGCCGGCCCCAACCCTCAGCCAAAAAATGCATCAAACGGCCCTGTGCCGGCAATAATCCGATAGAGGGCGGGCGTCGCTCGTACAAGGGAGAGGGGAACCGGCAAGGGCCACTGGGTTGAGCTACCGTAGGGGCGCTCGGCGCGCTAGAATAAAGACAGGGCAGGTCGGAGGATTGGATCTCCTACGAAAATGGGTTCACGAACAGCTGATCGTCCGACAAGCAGTGAACCCATTTTCATAGGTTAGGGTGTACGCCCTTTCATGACGACTCATATCATCTCAATCGACCCCCCCTTGGTCTGCCCAGCCGTTCGGGGTGCGCGCTGTGCATGTTGGGACGGTCTGCCGCTGCCCCCCATGCGCGGAGGGGCGGGGTAGCGAGATTGCCCCTTTGGCGATCCTCATTTAACAAGGTTCCGACCCCTTTCTTCGGTCTACCCTTGGTTGGGCCTCTCCTGTGCGGACGGCATGCGCCGCTGGCTTGCCGGTCTGCCGCGCTGCTGCTGTTCGCGGGCTTGAACCAGGGGCGAATCCAGGACAAGCCCGCCTTCCGGATCCTCAAACAGTTGTCGGCTTGCCGTGGAGACCGTTTCCGATTGATGCTGCGGGTTGAGTTGCTGCGGTTGCTCCGGATTCACGAAGACCTCCCGTTCATTGAAGAAGAACTGCTGTGTCGGCGACCCACTGGGCAGCCTCACGCGACGAGGGCGCGATAAGGGGCGCATCTCTTTTTCGCGGACGAGCGGGAGGGGGGCGCGGAAAGGGGACGCATCTCAGGGGCGTGAAGGGGTCGGAACTCGAATTGACAGCTGGCTGTCAATTCGAGTTCCGACCCCTTTACGCTCCCCCTTTACGCTCGTGCTATCAAATCCAAGATGACCGCCAGTTCTGCCCCGCTCAGCGCCAATGATTCAGGATGTGATAGCTGTCCGCAATGGGGACACCCGCCGCCTCAAGTTTCTCGATCGCGCGAACGATGCCGCCTGGGGTCAAATCGCGTTTCGGGTCATTGTCCTGCCGGACAACCAGGATGCCAGGATGATGCCCCAGTGCCACGACGATCAGGTTGTGCAGATGCTCAAAATCCTGGTAGTTTTTCGTGAGCAGGACGCGCGTGTCACCGACCGCGTGCGTCAAGTGAACGGGGTCCGGTTGTCCCGACAGACCGACGTGTTGCGGAAGCTCCACGTCGTGTCCCGCGTTCTGCAGGAGTTGCGACAGACGAGGGTCCGCGGAATCGTCGTCAAGGTACAGCCTCATTGCCCTTCGATCCTCGCAATGTCTCGAGCACTGAGGACTTTCGGCTTGCCATGGCACTTGTAGTCAGGGTCGTTCATCCCGGTGGCGTCCATGAGGGCTTCCTCCCGCCGGAAGTCGTCCTCGATCTCCCGGGGCTTCGACTGACAGTAGGCAATGGCCTCGCGCACGGCCTCGATCGGGAGGGCGTAGTCCGCCGCGAGCTGCTCCGGCGTTCTCGGCTCCTCGTCGCTCACGTACTGGCCGTAGAGCACCCGCGCCCGGATGCGCGTCCCCTTGACGAAGAGTTGCTTGTATGCCGATTTCGGGTTCGGCTCCAGGTACTTCCACAGCGTCGCCTGCTGCGGCGTGGTGGGTACGCTCATCGGTAAGTCCTCCGCATTGCTTGAGAATCTCCCCCTGTCAGTGTAACCTCTCCCCACCGCAAGGAGCGCCCCACCGATCTGAGTAGTCTACGCTGCGCTCTGGTTCGCGCCAACGTCGCTCGCAGGGAGATACCCCCCTCGCACGCAAGCGTGTAAGTGACGATCCGGTCGAGGGGAGGACGCCGCTCAGGTGCTCCTCGTCCGCCACGGCGGCACAGAACTTGAAACCGAGCGCACTGGTCCGCTTCTCTCTTGAACCGTTCTGTGCCCTGTTCCACAATAATGCCTTGCGCTCCTCCCCACCGCTGGAGAGACTGACCGATGGCAACTGGCCCTCTCGCCGACGTGACGGTGATTGACCTGACGCGCGTGCTCGCCGGTCCATTTTGCACCATGATGCTCGCTGAACTCGGGGCGCGCGTCATCAAGGTCGAGAACCCCGACGGCGGCGATGACGCCCGCCACTTCGGCCCTTTCGTGGATGGCAAATCGGCGTATTTTCTGTCGCTTAACCGCGGCAAGGAGAGCATTGCCCTGAACCTCAAAGAGCCGGCGGACCGAGCCGTGCTGCTGGACCTGGTGCGGCGCGGCGATGTGCTGGTCGAGAACTATCGACCGGGGACGCTGGAACGCCTGGGACTGGGCTACGAGCGCCTGCGCGAGGTCAATCCGCGGCTGATCTACGCGGCGGTGTCGGGGTTCGGCCACACCGGCCCCTGGAGCGGTCGGCCGGCGTACGACATGATCGTGCAAGCTCTGGGCGGCCTGATGAGCGTGACCGGCGAGCCGGGCGGACCGCCGACCAAGGCGGGCACCTCGATCGGCGATATCACCGGCGGCCTGTTCGTCCTGGCCGGCATCACCAGCGCCCTGTACCATCGCGCCCGCACCGGCTCTGGCGTGAAGGTGGATGTGAGTATGCTCGACGGCCAGATTGCGATTTTAGAGAGCGCCGTCATGCGCTATGCGACAACCGGCA
>DASPXY010001644.1:0-7590 GCA_035637055.1 Gemmataceae bacterium
CAGTCAGCGTCGCGGCGGTGGCGAGCGCTCAATGGCTCGGGGCTGCTGGCCGACGTGCTCAAAGGGGTCGTGTTCGTGGATGGGGTCAAAGAGGGCGCCGCCTGAGAAAATCCTCATCCACAACTATTGACAATACCTCGGCACGGACCGACCGGATGCTGATCCATCTATTGAAGATCCTCGTGGGGTTGGTGGAGGAAAATTACAAGCGCGACGAAGAACTTGACGAGCAGCGACGCGAGAAGGAGCATTGGCAAGAACGCTACGCCCAAGAACGCGACCTTCGCGAGATTACCGAAGAAGCCTTGCGTTCGCTGCGGGAGGAGCGCCAGGCCCGGTATCTCGATTGATTGAAGGACACGCCGAGGGCTTCGGCCCATGGCTATCCAACCAACATCGACGAGGTGCCCGCCATCTTGGTATCATCAGAATAGAGGGAGAGGGTTCTTGAGGGGCGAACGTGGGGGTTCTGCGTACAGTTCCCGTGGGAGCGATCGTGGCACGCTCAAGTGAGCTGACTCGGCCAGCGATCACCTGTTTCTACTACCACGCAGAACAGGCTTCCGCTATCGTTGAAGGAGTTGGGATTGCGCTGGTAGTCCCCGAATCGTACTTCATTCAACGGCTCGTAACTCCATGCGTATTCTGCGTATTCCACGTCGCTACACCGTCGAAGGCCAAGATCCCTTTGCCGCGTTCCCGTTCGTGACCCGCACGTCGCGTATCACCAACCCAGACGGCACCGTCGTCTTCGAGATGACGGGCATTCTGGCACCCGAAGGCTGGTCGCAAGTGGCGGTGGATGTCCTCGCGCAAAAATACTTCCGCAAGGCTGGCCTGCCGTTGCGCTCGGAGCGCGTTGCGGAAGATGGCGTGCCGGAGTGGCTCCGGCGTAGCCGCCCCGTCGCGGGCGACCCCTGCACGGCTCAGGAGACCGATGCGCGCCAGGTTTTTCATCGCCTGGCGGGTACATGGACTTACTGGGGCTGGAAAGGTGGTTATTTCGCGAGCGCGGCCGATGCCCGGACGTTCTACGACGAAACCTGCCACATGCTCGCGGGGCAGATGGCGGCTCCCAATAGTCCTCAATGGTTCAACACCGGCCTGCACTGGGCGTACGGGATCGAGGGACCGCCGCAGGGGCACTACTACGTTGACCCGAAGACGGAGGAGGCAGCCCGGTCCACATCCGCGTACGAGCGCCCAGCCCCTCACGCATGCTTCATCAGCGCGGTCCGAGATGACTTGGTGAACGAAGGTGGGATCATGGATCTGTGGGTTCGTGAGGCCCGAATCTTCAAGTACGGTTCCGGCACCGGCACCTGCTTCTCGAATCTCCGCGGCGAAGGAGAACCGCTCTCCGGCGGCGGCAAGTCCAGCGGCCTGATGAGCTTCCTCAAGATCGGCGATCGCGCCGCGGGAGCGATCAAGTCAGGTGGAACCTGTCTGGCGCCGCACACCCTCGTCTACACGACGCGCGGCCCTGTGATGGTGCAGGAATTGGCCGAGCAAGGCGATGACTTTGTGGTTCTGAGCTATGATCCGCCTGCGGGCCGGTACAAGGCGAAGACCGCCCGTGCGTGGTACGCCGGCAAGAAAGAAGTGGTGCGCATCACGACGGACAAGGGCTGGTTCGATGTGACCGGGGACCACCCGGTTCGGCTTTCCAACCATCAAGTATGGCTGGCTGGCGAGTTGCAGACGGGGATGTCGTTGTTCGCTTGCGCGGTGGACAGGCAGCACGGCCACCTGCGGGTTCACCTGCGTGACGGCATGAAGGGGAAGAACTTCCTGCATCGGCTGGTGGCACATGATGTCATGGGCATTCCCCTTGAGGGCAAAATCGTCCATCACAAGGACGATAATGTCGATAATAACGACCCGCAGAATCTGGATGTGATGACCCAAGCGGAACACGCAGCCTTGCATGGACGGCAGCTGGCCGCTCTCGGCGCTCATATCTTCCAACGGGAACGGTTCTCGCACGCAGGTGCCAAAAATGGGATGAGCCGCCAGGGAAGTTTCTATAGCGACCCCCTCAAGGTTGCCGTGTACCGCGAACAGAAGAGCACCGAATTGCAGGACCGTGGCAACGCCAAGGAGTTGCAGGCCTTGGCCGCCCACCAGAAGATGCTCAACACGGCCTTTGAACTGCTCAACGCCGGTTACGCGATTGATACCTTCGAGCAGTACGTGGAGGCACGCAAGAACCATATTGGCCGCATCGCCTCCATCTCGGGTTTGCGGCGCATGATCGAAGCGCGCTTCGGCACCTATGAGGCGTTCTTGCAGGAGGTGAGCGCGCATAACCACAAGGTGTTGTGGGTCGAACCCGTCGGCCTGATGGATGTGTACGACGTCGAGGTCGATTGCCCGACCCGCGACGACAAGTCTCCGCGATCCGGTCACAATTTCGTCATCTGGCCGGGTTTGAAGTCCACTGGTTCGGGCATTGTCGTGTTCAACACCCGCCGCGCCGCTAAAATGGTTATTTTAGATCTCGATCATCCAGATATCGAGCAGTTCATCAACTGGAAGGTGATCGAGGAGCAAAAGGTCGCAGCACTGGTCACCGGCTCGCGGCAGCTGAATCGCCACCTCAACGCCATCCTCCGCGCTTGCCACAACTGGCCAAACGCTGAGGAGAAGCTCGACCGCCGCCGCAATCAGGATCTTCGCAAGGCCATCGCCGAGGCGCAGGCGGCGCTCGTGCCGGCCAACTACATTGAGCGCGTCTTGCAACTCGCCAGGCAGGGTTTCACCGCGATCCAGTTCGAGGAGTACAACACTGACTGGACCTCGAAGGCGTACTACACCGTCTCCGGCCAGAACAGCAACAACAGCGTCCGCGTCCCGAGCGAGTTCATGGACGCGGTCGAGAAGGATGGCCCCTGGCACCTCTACTGGCGCACGGAGAAGGAGAAGGCGAAGCAGGAGGGCCGCGCTCCCAAGCCGCGGAAAACGCTGCCTGCCCGTGAATTGTGGGACCAGATCGCCTATGCCGCATGGGCCTGCGCCGACCCCGGCTTGCAGTTCGACACCACCATCAACGAGTGGCACACTTGCCCGGCGGACGGGAGGATAAATGCATCGAATCCGTGCTGCATCACCGGAGATACATTGATCGCGGTCGCCGACGGCCGGAACGCGGTCCCCATTGAAGAACTGGTCGGCCACGAAGTGAACGTCTACGCCTGGGACCACGCCCAGAGCAAAACCGTCATTGCCAGGATGTACAACATCGGGGTGAAACGGCAGGCCGTTCCCGTGTACCGCGTGACTCTCGACGACGGCTCCTCCTTCCGCGCGACCGACGACCACCTGATTATGTTGCGGGACGGCTCTTACCGGCAGGTGAAGGATCTCAAGGCCGGCGATGCGCTGAATCCGTTTCACTCGCAAGTCCGCCGGCCCAAGAAAACCCGCATCAAGCGGCGCTTCGTTTGGACGGGCCGGGGCTGGCGCGTGCAGTATCGCTGGATTTGGGAGGCGGTCCATGGGCCGGCGCCAGATGGCTTCCACATTCACCACCGGGACTTTAATAGCCTCAATGATCTGTTGTCGAACTTTGAGTTGTTGCCAGCCCTGGACCATGAGGCACTGCACTACGACAAGATGAAGGGGGACAACAACCCCGCCCGCCGGTGCATGAACGACGAGTGGCGCCATCATATCTCCGAGGCGATCCAGGGGGAGAAGAACCCCAACTACGGAAAGAAACACGGGCGTCAGACGCGGGCGAAGATGCAGGACGCCTCAAAGCGTCGCTGGCGTAATGCGGAGGAACACGTCACGGCTTCCCTGCGTGCGAAGGAACGGAACGCCCGTGCCAAGGCCGAAGGGCGCCATGTCGGCCGCAAGCCCGGACCGCGCTTTGAGCGCTGCTGTCCGGCGTGCCGGGAAAACTTTGTCACCCCGCGCGAGGAGCAGATCTTCTGCTCAAAGGAATGCCGTTACAGTCCGCTTGGCCGCGCGATGATCGGTGAAAAGGGTGGTCGTTCCCGACGGGGGCGCAGTCCCTCGCCCGAACATCGCGCCAAACTGCGGGCGGCGTCCATCGCCGCTGCCCGGCCGGAGGACAAACGCCGCGCGGCCATCGAGAGCCTGCGCGCCCGTTGCTTGAAGGCCGCCCGCCTCCTCCTCGACGCCGGCTATGAGGTGAGCCTAGGAAGCTGGGACACCTGGCGCGAGCAAGCGCGCGCCCCCGGTGCGGCGCATGTTCCGCAACAGGAGTCGGTTGTTCGTTTCTTTGCCTCCGACGAGGAACTGCGCGAACAGGCCAGGCTCTACAACCACAAGGTGCTGTCTGTCGAGTTTGCGGGAGTTGAGGATGTCTACGACGGCACTGTTGACGGTCATCACAACTTCGCGATCATTACCTCGCAAAGCCCTTCGCCACTCGCGCTGGAGGATCGGGATTACTCCGGCTGTTTCATTCACAACAGCGAATACATGTTCCTGGACGATACCGCTTGTAATTTGGCATCTCTAAACTTGCTTACTTTCTTCGACGGCAAGAGCGGCCGCTTCGACGTTGACTCGTTCCGCCACGCCACGCGACTCTGGACGCTGATCCTGGAAATCTCCGTCTACATGGCGCAGTTCCCCAGCGTCAGCGTCGCCCAGAAGTCCTACGACTTCCGCACGCTCGGCCTCGGCTACGCCAACATGGGCGCCCTGCTCATGGTGCAGGGCCTGCCCTATGACTCGCCGGAAGGCCGCGGTCAGTGCGGCGCCCTGACCGCCCTCATGCACGCGACCGCCTACGCCACCTCTGCGGAAATCGCCGCGGACGTCGGCCCCTTCCCGCGTTACGCCGCCAATCGTGAGGCGATGCTCCGCGTCGTTCGCAATCACCGCCGCGCCGCCTACAACGTCCCCCGCGAGGAGTACGAAGGGCTGACGGTCACGCCGGTCGGCATTGATCCCAAATACTGTCCCGATTATCTCCTGAAAGCGGCCCGCGAGGAGAGCGACCGCATGGTGGAGTTGGGCGAGAAACACGGCTATCGCAACGCCCAGGTCACATGCATCGCCCCAACGGGCACTATCGCGTTGGTCATGGATTGCGATACCACCGGCATCGAGCCGGACTTCGCCCTTGTCAAGTTCAAGAAGCTCGCCGGCGGCGGCTACTTCAAGATCATCAACGCCTCGATCCCGCCGGCCCTCAAACGCCTCGGCTACGCACCGCACCAGATCGAGGACATCGTCCGCCACTGCCGCGGCACCGGCACCCTGCAGGGCTGCCCGCATATCAACCGCGCCGCGCTCAAGGCCAAGGCCCTGCCCGACGACGTCCTCAAGCGCCTCGAAGGGCTCCTGCCCGGCGCTTTCGACCTGTCGTTCGTCTTCAACCGCTGGAACGTCGGCGACGACGTGTTGCGCGAACGCCTCGGACTGACCCAGGAACAACTCGAAGCGCCGAACTTCGACGTACTGACCGTCCTTGGCTTTAGTCGCGAGCAGGTCGCCGCGGCGAACGCCCACGTCTGCGGCACCATGACTATCGAGGGCGCGCCGCACCTCAAGTTGGAGCACTATCCCGTTTTCGACTGCGCCAACAAGTGCGGCAGGACCGGCGAACGTTTTCTTTCCGCCGAGTCGCACATTCGCATGCTGGCCGCCGCCCAGCCGTTCATCAGTGGTGCGATTTCAAAATGTGTAACGGGCGATACCTTGATTGCGACTGATCGCGGTTTGGTGCCGATTGCAAATTTCTACGCTGGTGAGCAGCCCGACAGTTTCCGCGAGGAGAGGCTTCGGGTCGGATCCATCGGCGGTCCCCAGGAAACCAAACAGTTTTATTACGGCGGGGAACGGTCTACCCTGCGCCTGACGCTCTTGGACGGTCGGACTCTTGAGGGGACGCCGAACCATCGGGTAAAAGTCGCCAACGAGGACGGGTACGGCTGGAAAAGACTCGACGAGATCACCACCGACGACATGGTTGCGTACCAACTTGGCACCGACCTCTGGGCGGCGCAACCTGTCGCAATTTCGTTTACCGGGAGTGCGCTGTATGGCTGCCAGAAGGAGATCCGCATTCCTGCGGAGGTGAACGAGCAGTTCGCTCGCCTGATCGGCTACTATGCGGCCGAAGGCAACATGACTCCGCAAAATTGGACCCTGCACATCACGAACAATTGTGACGCTGTGCTTGCGGCCGTTCAGAGCGCTTTCCGGGAACTGTTTGGGCTTGAGACGCGGATCGCCATCGACCCGCGCAATGGCGTGAAGTCGGTGGTGGCAACCTCGAAAACCTTGATTGAGTTGTTCCAGCACCTTGGGCTGTCAGGGAAGGCAGGCGCGAAGGTCATTCCGCCCTGCATCCTGCAGTCGCCTCGACACATTGTCCAGGAATTCGTCGGCGGACTCTGGCTGGACGGCTATGTGCGAGAGGACGGCATGGTCGCAATTTGTCTGGCCTCGGAGCGGTTGATCCGGCAACTGCAGGTGGTGATGAACAACTTTGGCCTGCGCGCCCGCATCAACATGAAGTGGAACGCGGCCTACGAACGCTACTACCCCGAACTGGAAATGCACGGCGCCGACGCCAAGCGCTTCGTCCAGCTATTTCGCGTTGATGAACCGTGGAAGATTGCGCGCCTCGCCGAAGTGGCTGCGAAAGTCAAGATCACCGAGTCGGTTCACTCAGACGTGGTGCCATGCTTCCGCGCTGTCGCCCAGCGTGTCGTTTCTGAGAACCACAAGACCCAGGGGTATCGGCAACTGTTCGACAAGCGGACGAAAAACATCTGCTGGCAGACGACTCGGAGCCTCTACGCCGACTTCCGCATCCCGGAATACGAGGAGATCATCACGAACAACATCCACTTCTCTCGGGTGCGAGAGATCCAGCCTGGGTGCGCCGAGGTCTACGATTTTCACGTCCCCAGCAATAACACGTTCGTCGGGAACGGGGTGGTGAACCATAACACTATTAATATGCCGCATGATGCCAGTATCGAGGACGTCAAGCGGGCGTACCTGCTCAGCTGGCAGCTGATGCTCAAGGCGAATGCTCTCTACCGCGATGGCTCCAAGCTCAGCCAGCCGCTCAACAGCGTCATCGACGCCGTGGAGCCGGAGCCCGAAGTCGCGGCCGCCCCCGAGCCGAAGCCCGAGCCGGTGCGCATCGCCGAGCGTATCGTCCACCGTTACATCGCCCGGCGGCGCCGCCTGCCCGACCGCCGCGCTGGCTACACCCAGAAGGCGCGCATCGGCAATCACAAGATTTACCTGCGCACCGGCGAGTACGAGGACGGCACCCTCGGCGAGATCTTCGTCGATATGCACAAGGAAGGAGCCGCCTTCCGCAGCATGACCAACTGCTTCGCCATCGCGGTGTCGCTGGGCTTGCAGCATGGGGTGCCGCTCGAAGAATACGTGGACGCCTTCCTGTTCACGCGCTTCGAGCCGAACGGGATGGTCCAGGGCAACCCGCACATCAAGATGGTGACCTCGATCATCGACTACATCTTCCGCGAGCTGGCCATCACCTACCTGGACCGGCACGACCTGGCCCAGGTGGACCCGGAGGATCTGCGGGCCGATGCCATCCACCGCGAGGAAGAGCCGGACTTCGAG
>DASPXY010001645.1:0-2894 GCA_035637055.1 Gemmataceae bacterium
CGGTCTCCTTCATGTGGCGCCAGGGCGTGATGAGGAGCCGGTCGCCGCCGCCGACGGTCGTCTCGATCATCAGGCGTGGGGTACCGATTGCCCCGTCGTCGATCAGCGCACGGATCAGTCGGTTGACCGGATCGCGCCGAAAGTTCTCGGCGACCGATAGGACGAGCTGCTTTCGGCGGGCGGTCTCGATGGCAAGGTTGCAGCCTCGGACCGTCACCGCGAGCGGCTTCTCGCACAACACGTTGAGGCCCGCCTCGAGGCAGGCCGTGGCGACTGTGTGGTGCGAGCCGGTGTCCGTGGTCACGTCTGCGGCGCGCAGATCGGGGATCTCGCGCGGCATCTGGGCAACGTCGCCATAGACGGCTGGCCGGGTCCCGAGCAGCTCCGCCGCCTCGTCGGCCAGGAACGCGGCGTTTTCCGCGTTCAGATCGCAGACGGCGGCCAGCTCGAGGTTACACATCGAACTGGCGGCGAGGCGCGCCATACCCCGCAGATGGCGTCGACCCATTCCGCCGCAGCCGACTGCCGCGTACTTGATGCGCTCGGACACGTTTTGACCTCCCTGGCCGATTCAAACGCCGGTGCAGTGTACGGGGGTATCCGCGGCGTCGTCTACCTCGCTCATGTCCTAAACCGGCCGGCGGGGCACCGGGCGGCGCGACTGTTGACAGCGCGCTCTGCCCCTGCTAGATTGCATGGCGTCGAACCAAAACGTTTTTGGTTCGATGCTATGCCGAGCTTGGCGGCAAGCCCCGGCTCCTGGTGGGAGGGTTACAGTGACGAACAAGCACATCGGTACGCCCATTAGTCGACGGACGTTCCTCGAGTCTTCAGCGGCCATGCTGGCTGCCGCCGCGTTGCAGGGCTGCGGCCCGGCCGCGCCGCCTGAGAGCAAGCCAGCCGCCGGGGCACCTGCCGCCGGGGCACCTGCCCCCGGAGCGCCGGCTGCTGCGCCAGCGGCCGCTCCTCCACCGGCCCAGGGCGCCAAGACGGTCAAGGCGATTGTCCAGGCAAGTTGGGCCGAGCTGGGGATGCGCGATGCCACCGCGGCGTACAACGAGCAGATGCGGAGTAAGGGTGTCCAGGTCGAGCTCGAGGATACGGCGACCGGCTGGGAGCAGAAGGTCCTGGCGATGATCAAGGACAAGTCTCTCCCCTGGAGCGCCCACGGCTACGCGCCCTTCTTCAACCAGTACTCATACATCAAATCGGGACTGGCCACGCCCATCGACGACTGGGTCAAGAGTTCGCCCGTGCCCTGGGCGAAGGACATGAAGAGCGCCTACTACGCGCCGAACATCGACGACGTCAATCGGTTCGAGGGCAAGCTCTACTTCATCCCCATGAAGCTCAACATCCACCTGCTGGGCTACCGCAAGGACTATCTGAAGGAGGTCGGCCTGCAGGCGGTGCCCGACACGTGGGATGAGTTCGAGAAGGTTCTGGGCGACGTGAAGAAGGCGCTGGCGTCGAAGGACGTCATCCCGTTCGCGATGCGGAAGGAGTTCTACCGCACGCTGGGGACGGCGTACGTCACCCGGCGGGAGAAGTTCTTCGATGACAAGGGCGTGATCAACCTTGACACGCCGGAGTTCTACGACACGATCAACATGTACAACCGCTGGTTCAAGAACGGGCTCATCACCCCGGATTCGTTCATCGCGCCTGATGACATCTCGGCCTGGGAGAAGGGCAAGATCTTCGCGGGCATCGACTCGCACTCCTGGATCCGACAGGCCAAGAAGATCTGGGGTGTCGAAGCCGCCGCGGGATCCCTTCCTCCGCAGCCGGCCAAGACCGACAAACCGAGGACTTGGATGCACGTGGACTCCGGCTTCATCTTCCCGGGCGCGCCGATGCCCCAGGAAGGCACCGACTGGCTGTTGTCCATCCTTGGCCCTGACGGGGGCCCGGCCGAGCAGTGGTGGGGCAAAGTGATCACCTTCTCCGGCTCGCCGGTCCACAAGACGATGTTCGACAAGTTCGTCGTGAAGAACCAGGACTATCCAGAGATCGCCGACAGCTACAAGGCGATCGCGAACAGTCCGATCCTGCCGGTTATCATCGGCTCGAGTTACGGCGCCGTGCAGACCAAGGTCTGGCCGTGGATGGAGCAGTTCTGGGGCGGCCAGATCTCAGACAAGGAAGCGGTGGCCGGCGCGATGAAGGACGTCCAGGAGGAGATGCAGAAGTCGCTGCTGCGGCCGCAGTAGCCGCCAACCCGACGCCGGCACGACACGCGAGACGATGGGCATGCTTTCGGCGAGCGGGACCTCGACCGGCACGGTCACGGTGGGCAAGTCCGGCCGGCCAATGGGGCGGCGCCGAGTGGCTGGCGACGCTTTGATGGGCTACGCCTTCATTGCACCGGCCGTCGTGCTGTTCGCGCTCTTTCAGGGCTATCCGATCATCCGCGGTTTGACGATCGCCTTTTCGGACTACCGGTACTTGATCCCTGACTGGCAGCCGTTCAACGGCGTCGACAACTGGATCCAAATGTCGCGCGACGCGACTTTCTGGGCGGCACTCAGCAGATCCGCCACGTATACCGCGCTCTATGCGCCAGGCATCATCGTCTTCGGCCTGGCGGCAGCCGTGCTGATCTCGGCGTTTCGCGGGCCGGCCGAGGCCGGCACATATCGGGTGATCGCCTACCTGCCGGTGGTGCTGCCGATCGCCGTCGCCCTGCTGCTCTGGCGGCAGCTGCTGAACAACCAGTTCGGCTACGTCAACTATTTCCTGCGGAACGTGCTTCACCTGCCCGCGGCGCCGAACTGGCTCGGCGACGCCGCCTGGGTGATCCCCACCCTCGTGATCGCGGCCGTCTGGAAGCAGGTCGGCCAGACGATCCTCCTGTTCCTGATCGGCATTTACGGGATCAACCGCGAGATGTA
>DASPXY010001646.1:0-5064 GCA_035637055.1 Gemmataceae bacterium
ATTCTGGCGAATTTCGTCTCAAAGGTGGGGGAAAGGGCGTGCGGGCCAGGACTGCGGTAGATGCTGATGAAATAGCATTTCGAGCCGAGCCACTTCGTCGTCAGGTCCACCAGATAGTTCAACTGATGGCCCTCGGGAGGGGGTTGGACGTGCTTGGGCTTGAGGACATTCTCGACGAGGTCCGTGGCCTTGTGGCTCACCTCCTGTTTGATGGCGCGAAGCCCCAGGGCTCTGTACGGACTGCTTGCGGGCGTGGAACGCTTCTTCGCCATGGTGTCAGTCCTTTCGGTTGCTGCCCTGCTTGCCCTGCCAGAACGGGCAGAAGGGGCAGTCTTCGCCCACCGGGAAGTCTTCACCCTCCTCGTGCGGGCAACCCATGTTCCCCTCGGCCATCGCCACTTGTCTGACGCCGTGCTGCAAGAAGAACTCCTTCATCTCTTGCTGGACTTTCGGGTTGGTCGTAACGTCCGTAGCCACCCACCGCTGCAAGATCGGCTCGGCTCCCTCGTGACGGATGACCGCAGCCGCGATCTTGGTCGTCGTCCTGGCGTCCGGGCCGTAGCACGCGACCGTGCCCAGAGGGTACTGGACCGGCTCTGGTTGCTTGCAGGCACTAACAAAACCCCTCCCCCCAACCCCCTCCCCGCAACGGAGAGGGGGAGCAAGCAAAGCAGTGTCCTTCTTCTCCCCCCTCTCCGTTGCGGGGAGGGGGTTGGGGGGAGGGGTTTTGTTAGTGCCTCTTGGCCTTTTTGCCGGGTCTGCTCCCGCCGTGCTTCGCCTCGTACTCGCGGATCGCCGCGTCCCATGCCGCGAGGTCTTTCTCCGGGATGAGATGTTGGTTCGCTTCGGTGACGAGCAACCCACCTGTCTTCTCAAACGCATAGATGAACGCCGGGTTGAGCCCGGCCTTCTTCATCGCCTGGACCATCTGGAACTCCACCTGCTCAACAGGTGGGGCGTCGAAGAAGATGGGGTCGTTCGGTCCCGGTTCCCGACCGAACTTCTCGATGAACTTCTGCTTCTGCTGCTCCAGCACGGTCTTCATCTCGTCGGACAGCGGCAACGACCTGGAGACGTGGCCCTGCTCGTCCTGCTGCCACTCGAATCCCTTGCCGTAGCAGCAGACCTTGTACTTCTTGCCACTGCCACAGGGACAGGGTGCGTTCCGCGAAATCCGCTTGCGGCCCATGATCGTCGCTCCTCGAACAAGGCGGTCGATCCAGTTCGCCTACCTCCCCAAGCCGTGCGATTATTCTACTCGCGGGCCAGGGAGATGGACGTGCCTCCTTGCTGCGTGGCAGATGCCTTGCTTGCTGCGTGGCAGATGCCTTGCACCGCACCGGCAGGTCGGGGATGGTGGAGGCGCAGCGGCCGGATCGCGCGTTCTCGTCCGCACCGCCCAAACAAGATCGAGGCTGACTCGACTCGCAGTGTTGCCGGGGCGGCCACGATGTCCAGGAGGAGATCCCGGCGTGCGGAGTTCCTGTCATACCGCCGATCCGCACCGCGTTGCCGTTCTTGACCCTGTTTCTGGGTTTGAGGACAGCCGTGCCGCCAGAACGCAAACGGTCGCGGTACGGCCCATCCCGCCAGGCAACGATCCACAATCCGTTTCAGCGACAGACACCTTGCACCGCGGCTGGCAGGTGCGGCAAGATAGGGGAAGGAAGCAGCGACGGAGAGGGAAACGTCTGACAGGTCGGGTCGCGTGCCGGTCAAGTGAGCGAGGAGAAAGCAATGAACGAGAATGTTGAGGATCTCGGCGGGGATCTCACCGACGCCGCGGCGGCCGAGTACACGGCGTTGTACCAACAGGGCAGCGATCTCGTCATGAAGCACATCAACCTCGATGATCGGGAACCGGCCGCCGCACCCGCCAAGGAAGTTGAACTCCGCGAAGGGCTCCGGCTGCTGCGCAAGGCAGTGACCATCGAGCCCCTGTCCTGGCCTGCCCACTGGCTGATCGGCAAGGGCCATCAGACCTTGGGGGAACACGAGCGGGCTTACGAGGCATTCCGCCAGGCGACGCGGCTCTGCAAGCAGAACGCCGACGTTCCGCGGGAGTTCTGCCTGGAGTGTCTTCACCTCGGCAAGTTCAAGGAGGCCGTGGAGGCTGCCCGCCTCGCGGTGCGCGTCGAAAGGTCCGATCCGGGACTCCAGGCGAACCTGGCCTTGGCCTTGCTGCTGGCCGGCGACGTTGAGGAAGCCCTCGACCAGGCGGAGCAAGCCGTCGCCCGCAGCCCCGAGGACGAGATCAACCGCAACCTGCTGACCATCGTCCAGGATGTCAAGAAGGGGCGTCGGCCGCAGCCAACAACCCTGGCCGAACTGGAAGCGTGAATGGTGCCCAGGCCAGCAAGGCAACTGCCGCGGAGGGAGTCCGTGACGGCAGTCCTCGTCGAGCGGAAAGTCAGGTGACTGGGAGGCAGCAGGCTATGGCATGGGATCGAGGCTCCTGCTCGGGACAGCGGAATCGAGGCAAAGCACCCTTTGGGCGAAGCCGCTCACGTTCCCCAAGAGGATTCGAAACGCGAATCGAAAGGAATGCGTCCGAGCGGAGCGACTCACGGGGCCAGCGGCTGCCCTGCACCGTCAACCCTTTGTTGATCCTTGCCCTCGCCCGTCTGCGAAGCGAGAACCGTCGGCGACAGGGATCAGGAACAACGGAATTGCTTTGTTCGCGTCGCAAGAGGGAGAGCGGGGGTGTAGCGATGGAAGAAGGTGAAATCAAAAACCAGTTTCTACAACAGAAGGACTGCCTCTTGGCGCAGCGAGATGCCCTGGAGGGCGGCGGTCGAGCTGCCGCTGCCGGGCTGAGAACCGGGCAACCCCTCGTTGAGGCCCAACCGGCTGCCGGTCGAGGATGAAGCCGGTCAGCGTGTGGGAGGCCGCACGCGTGCGGCACGAATTGCCGGTTCGTTCGCCAGTGAGTGTGGTGAAGTGACGCCGCGCGTGTGCCCCACGGGCCTCGTCTGCTTGTCAGGTGCGGCCGCGCGCGAACGCCTCCGTCTCCATCAGGCAGAAAAAGAAGAGAGCCACCTGCCGGGGGAAGCAGGTGGCTTTAGGGGGTTTCTTGATGGGGTTGCGGCGGGATGGGTGGCGTGCAAGGCGGGTCTGCGTCGGGCTCGCCTCCCGTTTGGATTCGGTCCTCTCTCCTGCATGCACTCGGCGTGGCAGAAGAAAGGCGACACCTGCTGCCCTGAGCACAAGCCACGAGTGGTGCCGGGCTTCCAGTTCAAAGTCGCTCCTGACGAGAAGAGGCGTCGCTTCTGCCTATTTGCAAGAACGACGCGGTGGTTTGTAAGGATGACACATGGGACGCAGTTTGTAACGCGCCGGCACGCTTCCGCCCAGTCACTGAACGCGAACACCAACCGAGTAGCGGCACGCGGTCGCGCGGCGTTTGCGCCCCGAAAGTCCCTGCTTCTGGCGGAACGTGCTGCCATGCTGGACACGAGAGCGGCCAGGGGGGATAATGCGGAGGCTGTTGTGAAGGGCCAGCTTCCATCCTGCGGCGAACCCCATCCCAAAGAGCGGTTCGCGCAGTTTGGGGAGTGCCGGCGTGGCGTTCGGAGGTGAGCCTTGAAGCCGCCGTTCTCGCCCGTGGCTCCTCCTGCGGTTACCCCCAATTCACCGCCGATCCCGAAGTCGTGCGCGTCGTGGCGGAAGGCGAACGCCTCGCGTATGGTCACCTCGTCAACCCCGCCTTCGCCATCGAAACTTCCCTCATCGACCCACTCCCCCACCAGCGGGTCGCCGTCTACCAGCACCTGCTGCCCCAGAGCCGCTTGCGCTTCCTCTTGGCCGACGACGCCGGGGCCGGCAAGACCATCATGGGTGGGCTCTACGTCCGCGAGATGCTGGTCCGCCGCCTCATCCGCCGCGTGCTGATCGTCCCGCCTGCCGGCCTTGTCGGCAACTGGGAGCGCGAGCTGCGCACCCTCTTCTCCCTCGACTTCCGCATCGTCGCCGGCTCCGAGGCGCGTTCGGGCAACCCGTTTACCGGGCCGCAGAGCGACCAACTCATCGTCAGCGTGGACACCCTCTCCGGCGACCGCATGTTCGGGCGGCTGCAAGAACCGGGCGTCGAGCCGTATGACCTGGTTATCTTCGACGAGGCCCACAAACTCGCCGCCGACCGCCAGCCCGACTTCACCATCCGCCGCACCGACCGCTACAAACTCGCCGAGGCCCTGGACGGCATCGCCGACGACGCGCGCTGGTCGCTCTCCTGGTCGTGCCACCACTTGCTGCTCCTCACCGCGACGCCGCACATGGGCAAGGACTTCCCCTACTACTGCCTGTGGCGACTGCTGGAGCCCGACGCCCTGGCCACCGTCGATGCCTTCAACGCCTACCCCGCCGACGCCCGCCAGCGGCACTTCCTGCGTCGCACCAAGGAGGAGATGGTGTTCTTCGACGGCCGCCGCATCTACCCGCGGCGCGTCTCCGACACGCTCAGCTACGAGCTGACGCAGGGGCCGGTCAGCGAGCAGGCCCTCTACGACGAGACGACCAGTTACATCCAGACCTTCTACAACCGCGCCCGCATCCTCAACCGCTCGGCCGCCCGCCTGGCCATGAGCGTCTTCCAAAGGCGGCTCGCCAGCTCCACCTACGCCCTGCGCTGCTCCTTCGAGCGACGGCTAAACAAGCTCGACGGCCTCATCGCCGACATCCAATCCGGCAAACTGACGCCCGAGGAACTCGCCGCCCGGCAGCGCACCCTCGATGTCGAGGACGTCCTCGACGAGAAGACGGGCGACGAGGAGACGAGCCAGGCCGGGCAGGAAGAGAACGAGGTTGCCGAGGATCGTGCCCTGGGCGGCGTCGTGGCCGTGTCGCTGGCCGAGTTGCAGGCCGAGCGGTTACAGGTCCAGGCCCTGCTGGAGTTGGCCCGCCAGGTCGAGGCCCGAGGTGACGAGTCGAAGTTCGACAAGCTCCGCGAGGTGCTCCGGGACGACCGATTCAAGGACGAGAAACTGCTCATCTTCACGGAACACCGCGACACGCTCGTCTTCCTGGTGCGGCGGTTGGAAGGGCTCGGCTTCGCCGGCCAGGTGG
>DASPXY010001647.1:0-2901 GCA_035637055.1 Gemmataceae bacterium
ACGTCCAGTTCGTACCGCGGCAGACAGGGAGTTACCGGGTCGAGGTGGTCAACGTCAACCTCGGGGGCCGTTTGCCGGTCGGCCCCAATCACTGCACGCTGAAATGGAGCCAGCCGGAGTGACCCCCATTCTTCTCCCCTCGCCCCTTGCGGGAGAGGGGAGAAGAATCTGACACTTGCCACTGGGCCACGAATCAGAACGTGGGCAGATTACCTTCCGCGTCGAAGGTCAGGTCGCGCGGCTTGCCGAGGACGCTGAACGGCACCGGGCCGCGCGGCTGCGCCAGGCACGGCTCGGACACCTCAACCTCCTCCACACAGAGCGTGTTGCGAATGCGCAGGATCCGCGCTTCCTGGGGCTTGCGCGTGCCCAGGATCGCCAGCGCTGCGTCGAGCACTTCGCGGTCGGTGTCGAGGTGGACCGGCAGGTTGGCCCCGTCGGGGTAGCCTGACGTTAGACAGTTAATGACAGTTGCCTTGTAGTTCATCGACCGCACCAGGCGCGTCGTCGTGAAGTCGGCCAGGCCGATGCCGGCGGCGTTGCCGTGCGTGTGCGCCGACAACCCCCGCACAAAGATGAATCGCATCTGCGGTTGATTCGGCGGCGGCGTCGTGCGGAAGGCGCGTTTACGGCCGACGACGTTCGTATCCATCCCCGAGCCGCTCACTTCCTTGCCGATCTCGTCCACGATCAGCAGATCGCCCTCCTGGAACGGCAGCCGCGCGAGCCACTGCTTCGCCAGCACGAGCAGTTCCTCCTCGCCCTTCTCGAAGTCCGCCGGCCGCACTGCCGCGACCTGCGCCGTCTCATCGTAGGCGTTCTCGACCAGCGCCAGCCCAAAGGCGATGGGCGCCCGCGCCAGCATGGTACGGCCGACCGAGCGGACGACCTGGTCATAGGGATAGTCGAGCAGGACGCGGTGATAGTTGAGGGCGCCGACGTGCTTGCCCAGGCCGATCATCATCATCTTGAGCAGGCCGCTCTCGACGGGACCGTGGTAGCTCGTGTGCGGCTTGACGCGGGCGACGACTGCGATGTGGGTTGCCTCGGAGGCGCGGCGGTCGAGGACGACGGGGAAGCCCTCGCCCGTCGTGCCGACCTCGACGACCTCCATCGAGGCGCGGATCGGGGCACCGACGTACGACTCGGTGATACCGTAACTTTCGAGGACTTTCTTCTGCCCCTCGGCGGTGCCGCCGCCGTGGCTGCCCATCGCGGGGACGAGGAAGGGACGGGCGCCGAGATCCTTGAGGAACTCGGCGATGGAGCGCAGCACGAGCGGGATGTTGGCGATGCCGCGGCTGCCGGCGGTCAGGGCGACCGTCTGGCCCGGCTTGATGGTCTGGCCCAGGTCGAGAGATTGCAGGGTGGAGCGGACGGCGGCGGCGATATCCTCGACGCGCGGCCGCTCGAAGTGCTGGCGGAGACGAAGCATCTTGGGGTAGGACACGGGAAGGCTCGCTGGTTGTGGGGCGTTGTGTGGGTTGGCAGGTACGGAACACCGATTTCCTCAGTAAAGCATCTTACAGCGGAACGGGGCGGGTGGGCCACGAATTTCTGGAGGCGTGCGTGCGGCGGTAGCTCCTTCCACGGCGCCGCTCGCGCCGATCTCATCTGACCCTATCGAGTCCGGATCCTTTCCGGCTCCACCTCCGCCGTCCTGGCTGAGCTACCGCAGACGCGCTCGGCGTGGTAAAATAAAGATAGCGGAGGTCGGAGGATCGGATCTCCTACGAAAATGGGTTCACGAACAGCTGATCGTCCGACAAGCAGTGAACCCATTTTCATAGGTTAGGGTGTACGCCCTTTCATGACGACTCATACCATTCCATCCGGACCCCCTCCCCGGCGTCCACCCGTTCGGGGTGCGCGCCTCCCTCGGGACGAGCCGGCGCGGGCCGATCGCTTGCCGTTGCGGCGCAGAAAAAAATCTGCGAGTGCCGCTTGACTTCGAGCGAGGCGGCCCATACTATACAACATTCCATTAGGTCGTTGAGGGAGTAATTCTCCTTCGCGGCATCAACTTGTGGCGTTTGGCACTGATGCTACCTTTCGAGAGCCACCCAAAACCAACAGCTAACTCCCATTCCTGCCCCGCAGCGTGACTATTCCGCGGGAGCCTGAGCCCATTTCACGAACGAGGAAGAGTGGAATTCACTGGTATTTCTAACGCAATATGGAGGCGTGATGTACCGACAGACTCAGCAATGCGGCAAGGGTCGAGGAATGGTCGGCGGAGGAGCGCTGGCGTTCCTCGTGGCCGGGCTCCTGGCGGGGCAGGCATGTCCCACGTCGCAACCGCCTCGCGCGGAGGACGTGGCGAGATCTGCCGCTGGTGATCCCGAAGGGAAACAGGAAGCGCGCGTTGATTTCCACGGCGATCCCTTGCCGGCGGGCGCAGTGGCCCGCTTTGGAACAGTGCGGATGCGTCACCATGATGGCATCACGGGCGTCGCCCTCTCCCCGGATGGCAAAATCCTGGCCACGGTGGGGGAGCATCGCGACCATGAGCATTTGGCACTCGCCTGTCTGGGACTCGCCTGTCCGATCCGCCTGTGGGATACCGCGACGGGCAAGGAACTCGGCCAACTGTCAGGGCATTCCTGTTTGCCGCGCGGCCTGGCGTTTTCGCCGGACGGGAAAATCTTGGCCTCCCTGGTCGCCTGGCCCATCCCGGCTGGCGAAGATTCCGTCCGCCTTTGGGACGTCGTCAGCCGCAAGCCGCTCCATCGCCTCCAAGGCTCCCAGTTGCCCCAACCGGAAGAGAGCGGGTGCAACTATCGGTACGGTTTGGTGTTCTCCCCGGACGGCAAACTGCTCGCCGCCGTGGGGCGAGACGGGCACCTGCGGCTCTGGGACGTGGCGAGCGGGAAATTGGTTCGCAAGTGGTTTGACGAGGCA
>DASPXY010001648.1:0-5817 GCA_035637055.1 Gemmataceae bacterium
GCCATCTACCAGCATGGCCCAAGGGCCAAGGCGCCGTTCCTGGCCCTCAACTGCGCGGCCATCCCAGAGCAACTCCTAGAGAGCGAGCTGTTCGGCCATGAGAAGGGCGCTTTCACCGGCGCCGACCGTCGCCGCATCGGCAAGTTCGAGCAGGTCAGTGGCGGCACCCTCTTCCTCGACGAGATTGGCGACATGCCGGCGGCCTTACAGGCCAAGATGCTGCGGCTGCTGCAGGAGCAGGCGTTCGAGCGCATCGGCGGCAACGAGACGGTGCGGACCGACGTGCGGCTGATCGCGGCCACCCACCGCGACCTGAAGACGTGGTCGGAGGAAGGGAAGTTTCGGGCGGACCTGTACTACCGGCTGGGGGTGTTCACCATCCACCTGCCTCCCTTGCGCGAGCGGGGCGAGGATCTGCCGCTGCTGGTGCGGCACTTCCTGCGGCGCTTCAGCCGCGAACTGGGGCGCCAGGTGCAGGAGGTCGCCCCGGAGGCGCTGGAGCGGCTGTGCGGCTACCCCTGGCCGGGTAATATCCGAGAGTTGCAAAGCGTCCTCAAGCAGGCGCTGCTGCGGGCCAGCGGCACCGTCCTGCTCCCGGCTTTCCTGCCAGAGCCCCTGGGAGGGCTTGGCGTAGCCGCCCCAATGCCACCCGCAGGGGAGGAACCCGGGGTGGAGACGTTTGTCGTCCGCCAACGCCTGGCATCCGACGCCCGTGACCTGTACGCGGAGACGCACCGGCAGGTGGACCGACTGTTGCTGCCGCGCGTCCTGGAGGACACGCGCGGGAATGTCCAGCAGGCCGCCCTTCTGCTGGGGATCGCCCGGCAAACCTTGCGCCTGAAACTCCGGGATCTGGGGCTGTCCATCACGCGCGCCGTCGAAGCGGAAGAAGATGACCCGGTCTAAACCCGACCGGCTCACGCACGCAGGGCCACCGGTGCGTCTCCTGGCCGGACCAGCGCCGTGGCAACTATTCCACCCAGCCTGGTAAATCAGCTACCACACGAATGACCGTCCGGTTGTTGCTGAGGTGGTCTTTCGGTCGGGACCAGCCGGGTGAGGTTCTGCCACCCCTTCGGTACGAGTGTTGCTTTGGAGGGATTCCGTTCCACCCGCGCACGATTGCTTCGAGCCGGGAGAAGGTTGAAGGAACGAAGGAGTTCATCAAATGGTCAGCGCAACCGACTCGTTGAGCACGACGGCCCTCGGGCCGGAACGGGGAGCGTTAAGACATCATTGGGGATGGTTCGCTGTGCTCGGGATCCTCCTCATCGTTCTCGGCATCGCCGCCCTTGCGGCGTCAGCGCTCACCACACTGATCTCCGTTCTGTTACTCGGCTGGTTGCTCGTGCTCGGGGGAGGCGTCCAAACGGTTCACGCCTTCTGGGCGCGGCGGTGGGGTGGCGTCTTCGCCCACCTGGTGGCCGGTGTCCTCAGCCTGGTCGTCGGCCTCCTGTTCTTGACGCGGCCAACGCTCGCCGAGCTGGCCTTGACCTTGTTCGTCGCTGTGCTGTTCATCGTCGGCGGGCTAATTCGGCTGAACGCCGCCTTGCTCGGCCGGTTTCCGGCCTGGGGGTGGGTTGTCTACGACGGAGTTCTCAGCGTCGTTCTCGGCCTCGTCATCTGGGTCGCGTGGCCCCAGTCTGCCGTTTGGGTAATCGGTATGCTCGTTGGCATCGACCTGCTTTTCAAGGGATGGTCATGCTTGATGTTCGCCCTCGCGTCGCGGATCGCCTGACGCCGCCAGGAGATGATAAAGCGGCTAATTCCCCGATTGCAACCGCGCTTGATTGAAGAGGAGTGGACCCACGTCGGCTGCTGAGGAAATCTATGGGAAGGTGGCACGGGTGCTGGCGGAATCGCTGAATGCGGATGAAGCCGACCTCACGCCGACGGCCACCCTTCAGGGAGATCCGGGGGCCGAGTCGATTGACTTTCTGGACATCGTGTTCCGGTTGGAGCGTGAGTTCGTCATCAAGATCCCGCGTGGCGAGTTGTTCCCGGAAGCGGTGTTCCAGGGCGATCCCGACTTTGTGAGGGAGGGCCGGGTGACCGACCAGGGCATGGGTGAGCTGCGCTCGCGCATGCCCTACGCCGACTTGCGTGCCTTCGACCAGGATCGGCAGGTGGCCGCCGTTCCGAACCTGTTCACCGTCGGTCTGGTGGCGCAGTACGTTGCATGGAAACTCGGTGAATGCGCCGGAACTGGCCCGAATGGGACTGGAGCCATGGCCGTCACTAGCAATGCAGCAAGCGCGCATCGGGAATAGTCGCCACGACAGCCCAAGATTAGCAGTTTAGAGATGTTCATAGGTGATTTCTCAAGATCGCTCCCTGCACACCCGATACAACCACTACCACCGGAATTCCTGGCGGCGACTCCGTTGGCTGCGTGGCGCAAAACTGGGGGAACGGCGCGGTTCTGGAAGGCGCGTTTCCCACGCAATCTGCCCGGTGAGCCGCTCGGAAGGTGGATCAGATCCCCTCCGAATCCACGAGGAGCTGACCTTGCCGACCCCTACGATCATAACCACGCGACTCCGGGTCGAGCTCAAGCTCCTCGGCTTCCTGCTGCTGGCCCTCCCACTTGGTTGCAGCCACGAGCGGTACGGCTACCAGGAAGGCTTGGCCCAAAGAATTCTTCCGCCGGTGAACCTCGACACTCACGCGGAACTGCCCACGCCCAAGCAGATGGCCCAGGAGACTTCCGGCGGAAGCCCGGCCCGTTTGGGGCAACCCAAAGCAGCAGACGAAACTGACCCCAAAGAAGTCAAGCTGCCGAACCCTACCCGTGAGCAAGCGAGTGGTGTCACCTGTGAACCTACCCAAGCCCTCACGCTTGCCGAGGCTATCGACACGGCTTTCCGGCAACAACCGCGGTTGCGGGTCTACATGGAGAGCGTCGAGCAAGCCCGGCGCGGGGAGGACATCGCCTTCGCCCCGTTCTTGCCCAGGGCAGTGGCCGGATACTCGGTCGGCGGCTTCGACCTGAACGTCGGTGGCAACAGCGTGCCGCTGGGGCCGCTTCCGGGCTTCACATTTATTCCTGCCCTGGGGTCAATCCCCATTGGGCTGAACCTCAACACCGGGTACGAACTGGCCGAAATCAAGTTGCAATGGCTTATCTGTGACTTCGGCCGTCGGCTGGGTCGGTATCGTCAGGCGGGCATCGCGGTCGAAATTGCTCAACTGCAAAGCGACCGGGCGTTCCAGACGGTCGCCAACGAGGTCTCGGTGGCATACTACCAGGTTCTCCGTACGCGGGCTTTGAGAAAGACCGCCCAGGATGCAGTTCGACGGGCGGAAGACGATTTGTATGTGGCCAAGAGACTGGAAAAAGGTGGCGCCTTGGAGAAGGAGAAGCGATTGCGGGTCGAGGTGCAGTTGGCGGAAAGCCAGCGGCTGCTCGATGCTACGGAGGGCGCGGAGGCGGTGGCTGTCGCAGCGCTCAACCTGGCCATCGGGTTGAACGTAAATGCGCCCACAGGCGTCGTCGAAACCTCGGACGTTCCGCGCTTTACGCAGTCGCTGGCCGAGTGCTTGCAGACCGCCGTTGGGCTGAGGCGCGAATTTCAGGTGGCCCGCCAGTCCATCCAGGTGGCCAACGAAGGCCGGCAAGTGGCCAGGGCCGACTTTGCCCCGCGCATCGTGGCCGAGGGTTACGCCAACGACTTCCAGCAGGCGGTACCGCGCGGCCACGCCGATCTGGGGGTAGCTTTCATCAAACTGGAATGGGGCCTTTTTGAGGGCGGCAAGCGGGTAGCTGAACTCCGCGTTGCGGACTCGAAGATCCGTGCGGCCATGGCCCAGGCGGAGTCCATCGCGGATACCATCGCCTTCCAGGTTACAGAAGGCTATCGTAACCTGATCACCGCTCGCCTGGGGATCGACCGCTCTCGTCCCGCTGTGGCCCAGGCGGAGGAGAATTACCGGCTGGTACGCGCCCGGGCCAAATTAGGAGATGCAACCTCCTCCGAGATCACTGATGCCGAGAGTACACTTACCCGCGCCCAGCAGGCTTACTTGAATTCGATTCACGATTACCTGATCGCCCTGGCCCGCCTGGAGTATGCGATGGGAGTCACTCCGACCCCAGGCAACTCTTCCGGCCATCGGCAGGTCGGGCATCGGTAACCAACTTGGATTCAGGCTTTCACTCCCAGGCAGGGAGGCGCTCATGCGGATCTAGGGGAGCAGTCACCTGTCGGGTAGGCCGACAACCACTTGAGAGAGCACCATGACACCCGATACATCCCACGCGCCGCCAACTGTGAATTCCCCTCCTACTACTCCGGTTGCGCCGCCTGTTCCGGCACCCGCACGCCACCTGCCGCGCCTCGTTCGGTGGGCTCTCTGGTGTGCCGTTGGCGGGATTGCGATCGTGGCGGCGTACTTCGGCCTTCATTGGTGGACCTACCGCCTCTCCCACTCCATCACCGACAACGCCTTCGTCGAGGCGCACATTGTCAACATCGCCCCGGAGATGGTTTCGGGCCGCCTTGTCCGTTTCCATGTCGAAGAGAATGACCGCGTGGCGCAGGGCCAGGTGCTTGCGGAGATCGAGCCGGTCCACTACCGCGACCAGGTGGAGCAAGCGCGTGGCAAACTCGACCTCGCCGCGGCAGAGCTGAAACGTCAAGAAGCCGGCCTGGCCAAGCTCAAGAAGGAAGTCCCCCTCCAAATCGACGTAGCGAAGCAAACCCTGGCCGCCGCGCGGACGGAGGAGGCACGAGCCAGGGATGCCTTGAGGCTCACCACCGACGAGGTCAACAAAACCATCGACGAGGCGAAGGCGGCGGTCGCACTTGCCAGGGCGAACCTCACCCTCGCCAAGCAGGAGTACGACCGCTGGACGACGCTCGCCGCCCAGGACGCGACGACGCTACGCAGAGCCCAGGAGGTAACGCGAGCGCACGACGTCGCCAAGGCCGAGTTGCGCCTGGCCGACGCACGCCTGGCCAAGGCCGAGGCGGCCCGAACGCGGATTGAGGTCGCCAACCGGGATCTGGAGGTAGCCCAGACTCTTGTCACCAAGGCCGGCAAGGTTCTGGACCTTGCCGAGACCGGCTACGACCAGATCCGGGAGGTTGAGTTGATGGTCGGTGTCAAGAAGGAAGTGGTCAAGGACGCACAGATCGCCCTGGACTCGGCACAGCACGTGCTCCAGTTCACCCAAATCCGCGCTCCGTTCCCGGGCGTCGTGGTCAAGCGCTACCGGCACCTGGGCGATTTCACCTCGGCCGGCGTCGCGATCCTGAGCATGTACAATCCCGACCTGCTCTACGTGACGGCCAACCTCGAGGAAACGCGCCTGGGCGGGGTGGCGCCGGGCAACGCAGTGGAATTGCAGGTGGACGCCTTCGCCGAGCCGTTCCGCGGCCGCGTCGTCTGGATCGATAAATCGACCGGTGCCCAGTTCGCCCTGATGCCGCGGAATGTCGTCTCCGGCGAGTTCACCAAGGTGGTGCAGCGCGTGTCCGTGCGCATCGCGATCGAGAAGGACGAGCGCTGGCCGCTCTTGCAGGCCGGGCTATCGGTTCGCACCGTCATCAGCCACGGCGCGGGCGACCCGCGCTGGGCAGAGCAGGCCGCCCGGGAGATGAGAGACCTCGAGACGCGCTACAACCAGCCGCCGCAGAAGTGAGTGGTGAGTGATGAATGATGAGTAAAGAAGGGCTGCCAATGTCTACCGTTCACGACTCACCACTCACCACTCACCACTCACCGCTCGGCGTGCCGGCGGCCCCGCCGCTGTTGCTCGAGCGCCGCCACTGGCTGGCGGCCCTGGCGGTGCTCGTCGTCTTCTTTGCGCCCTAT
>DASPXY010001649.1:0-5881 GCA_035637055.1 Gemmataceae bacterium
GCGGGCAAACGAAATCGCATGGAGGAACTCCGATGGATACGCGGTACAGGGACGAAACGTGCTTCATTATACATCGGCGTCCCTGAATGTTAAGCAGCGAGTTGGCCTGAAAACCCCTCCCCCCAACCCCCTCCCCTGCGAGGAGAGGGGGAGAAGAAAAGACGGCGCTTGGCTTGCTCCCCCTCTCCCTTTGGGGGAGGGGGTTGGGGGGAGGGGTTCCCGGCAGCCGCTCGCCTCACTTCGTCTCGTCCGCCTTTTTGGGTTTGGGCGCTCCGAGCATCGACAGCGGCAGGCTCTGGCTCCGGTTGCCTGATACCCCACCTAAAAAGATAAAGCACATCTCGTCAGTCGTTTGTTCGCCGAAGCGAACGACCCGCGGCGGATCGTAGGGATTATTGGGGTTCTTGCTGCTGTTGTCGTAGATCGCCTCGACGTCCAGGCGCGTGCCGGCCTTGATCTGCACGGGTTGCTTGAAGAAGTAGGTTTCCTGCCAGTTGTAGTCCCACTCCTTGATGCCCAGCAGCGTCTGCTTCGCTCCGTCGGGAGGAGTCATCGTAACCTTGATCTCCTTGCCGAGCAAGTGCATGTGAGCCATGACCGAATGCAGGGTGCAATCGGCTGTCGCCCAGACCGTGCCCTTGAGCGGGTGGCGTTCGGCGCCGGCGGGGATCTGGAAGAAGAAACCGCCGGAGATCACGCCGCCCTGGAACAATCGCTCGGGCGTTTTCTTCGCGAAGTAGATGCCGATCGAGGTGCGGTCCTTCTCCAGGCGGCCGTTGCGGTGGTAGTGAACCTGCATCACCACGTCGGAGCCTTTCGGCAGCCGGATGCCGGTTCCCTCGGGGAGATGGCGCGCCATCTGGCCCGGCGCCCAGCCGCCGAGGGCGCCCGTCGGCAGGAAGCCGACGCCCATCGACGTCGAGTAGCCCGGGCCCTTGTCGAACTCCGACGGGCCGTGCGGATCGGATTCCTTCTTTGGTTTCTCGTTGGCCTGCTTCTCCAGTTTGCGGCCGGCGCCGCTGGTGTCGATGAACAGCAGGCTGTGGTGGACGATGCGCGGATTGCCCGGGCGCACTTCAATCGCGACGACGTGCTTGTCCTCGGTCAGGTTCGTCGGCAGGACGAAGCAGCGGAACACGTCGCGGCCGCTCGGCCCCACCTGGAAATCGTCGGAGACGGTCAGCACGAGGTCCGGTTTGCCGAGCTGCCAGCCGGCGGGGAACTGCTTCGGCGGCGGCGCGTCCTTGATGTCGCCTTCGGGAGTGTTGCCGTCCACCCAGGCGGCCAGGGTGGCGAGATCCTTGTCGGAAAGTTTGCGCTCGTTGTGGAAGGCGGGGCCTTCGCTCGGCTTCCACGGCGGCATGATGCGCCGCTGCGTGTAGTCCTTGATATCGCTGGCCCAGTTGACGGCCTGGCGATAGGTCATCAGCGAGAACGGCCCGACCTCGCCAGGGCGGTGACACAACTGGCAATTGTTCTGCAGGATCGGCAGGACGTCGCGGTGATACGTGACCGTGCCGGCCTTCACGACGGCCTTCTCCTCACGCGGGATGAAGCAGCCGATGGCCTCGGTGGCGCTGACGCTGATGGGCCGGCCGGTGACGACTTCGGCCAGCACCTGGCGCAGGTCGTTGGTGGTGATCTGCTGGTTCTTCTTCAGCCGGGCGAAGTAGGAGTTATCGATGCGGCCGCGGTAGCGCAGGACGAAACCGCCGTCGAGGACAAACGCCTCGGGCGTGATCTCGGCCTTGAGAGCGTCGGCGGCGGCAAAGTTGCGATCGAGGTAAACGGGGAAGGGTAGGTTGAAATGGCGTGCGAGCTTGGCGACCTGCGCCGGCGTTTCGTCCTGGTTGACCGTCAGCCCGACGAACTCGATGCCCTGCTTGCCGAATTCCGTTGCCATGTCGGCCAGCGGCTGCGAATAGCTGTTCGAGACGGGGCAGTCGAAGGACAGGAAGACAACGACGATGGCCTTCTTGTCCTTGAGGTCGTACAGCGAAGACGCCTTGCCGGCAGCGTCCTTGAAGGCGACATTGGCGATCTTTTTACCGACATTCGCGGTATTCGGGTCGTCGGCGTTGACGGGGGCGGTGCCTGCCAGCAGGAAAGCAGTAGACGCCGCGACGAGGAGCGCTGAACGATCGAAACGGAGTCGCATAAGGTACCCTTGGTGCGTGGTGGGCGAACTCTCTCTGTTAGCTACTCTGCTCAACACTGACAGGTTTCAATCATGCTCGCAGGGGGTTCACAAAATCATGGAGCACAAAATCATGAAGACAGAGGTGAAGAGAACCTGATGCCTCTTCTTGAATTTCTCTTATGATTTTGTGTTCCATGATTTTGTCTCACAGCCCCTCGAACTGCCGGCGCAGATCCTCCAGCGGCGTGATCACGCGCGGCACCTGCAGCAGGTTTTCCGCCAACCCCGCGACCGCCGTCCGCGCCGCCTGCACGCGGTAGACCTCGCCTTCCAGCCGCCTGAGCCACTGCGGCACGTCCAGCCCGGCGCCGGTCGTTGTTTCCGCGTAGCTCTCCAGTTCCTGCTCCAGCCGCGTGAACGCCTCGCCTGGACGGCCGCGGCGCGCCTCCTCCATCGCCGGCTCAATCATCGCACAAACGCGGTCGAGCGCCAACGGTTTGACGAACCGCTCGTGCAGCCGATCCGCCACCGTTCGCAGATGCATGCCGTGCGACTGTTCCAGCCTCGCAAGTAATTGCAGGTGCTGGTCGGCCAGGTCGCTCGTGGCCCGCGTCACCTGCGCCTGCCACGGTGCCGCCGCCTTACTCTGCCGCCGCGCCAGCACCTCATGCACCAGCGTCAGCGGCTTGAGCTGCCAGGCGTGGCGTTCGTAGCCGACCTTCAGGCGCAGGAAGTCCATCAGCGTGTGCAGGTTCTCGCCGTAGTCCGACTGAGCCGCCGTCGTCTTGTAATCGCGGAACTCCTCGAAGTTCTCGATAATCGCCTGGACGATCACCTGCAGGCGGCGCTCCGCGTCGCGGCGCAAGACGTCCACGTCGAGTTCCTCGATCAGCTTGATCGGATGTAGCGGATCGGCATTCTCCGCGAGATAATCAAGGTAAACGCCGACGCCGCGGCGCAGCACGCCGCGCAGGTTGCCGAGGGTCATGAAGCGCGTGTGGAACAGGTCGTTGCCGTAGCGCTTGATGAAATCGCGCACCGCAGACCACTCGGGCTCGGCGGCGACCGCCTCCAGGATCGAGACGCTGAACTTGCGGCTGTGCTGCCGCCACAAAGTCCGAAACGGCTCGGTCACCTGCTCCAGTACGTCGATGAGCTGCCCTTCGTCCAGCGGCGGGTCGGCGTGCTCGGCGGAGTCGAGCACCGCCTCGATGACCGCCTGACAGCCCGCCCGGAACAGCCGCGGAAACTCCGTCGCCCGGCGTCCCTTGAGTTCGTCCTGCGCTTGCTCCATTTCCCAGGCGGTATGGAGCAAATCGTAGGTCGGGCGCAATAGACCCAGGCGCGGCAGGTTGGCGACGAGGGCCCGCAGGATCATTTGCGCCAGGCTGGCGCGCAACACCTGACGGGGATGTCCGCCATCGGACAACGGCGTGAACAGCAGCGGTTCGCGGCGGAAGCGCTCAATAAACGGGGGCACCAGCCGACGGGCCGTTTCGGTGTCGCCCTGCCACAGCGCTCGCTCCAGCTGCAAGAGCAGTGGCTCCCACGGCGGCCCCTTGCCCTCGCCGCTCACATCGCTCGCGTCGTCGAGCGCCCCGTGCAAGGCGCCGACGGCGAAAGCCGTGTCCAGGCAGGCGGCGATGGCGCTCTCGAGGAGTTGTTCTTTCAGCTCGCGCCGCCGATCGAACTCCACGAGTGCATCGTAGGCCCCCGAGGGTTCCGGGATCGGGTGATCGTGGACCGCGTCCATCAGGGCGAGCAGGCCCTGGTAATTCTTGCGCGCCCGTCCCAGCCAGCCGCGCAGAGTATCTTCTTCTTCTCCCGCCACCCCCCCGCGGCTGGCGACGTTCCACAATCGGGCTACCGTGGACAGGAAGCGCAGGCGTTTCTCCAGACGTTCGCCCTCGGCCTCCAGGTCGAACTCCTCGTGCGGCTCGCCGCCGAGGACTTCGCCCTCAACGTCGTCATCGGTGCTGTCGCGATAGGTGACGTCCTCGTAAGCGGCTCCGTAGAGGGCTTCATCGTCGCTCGTCTCGACCTCAGCGGCAGCGCCGATGATATCGAGACGCGGCACGTGCCAGTATTCGTCGGCGTTGGCCTCGAGGTAGTCGAGGAACTTGCGGATCAGCGCCCGCCGCGCTGGATCGGAACCCCTCCCCCCGACCCCCTCCCCTGCAAGGAGAGGGGGAGAAGAGAAGGGCTGTCTGGCTTGCTCCCCCTCTCCGCTTCGGGGAGGGGGTTGGGGGGAGGGGTTGTCTTGCTCCCCCTCTCCTCGCAGGGGAGGGGGTTGGGGGGAGGGGTTTTCAGCTGGCGTCGCAACGGCGAGCATCCAGCGCAGCGCGAGCGTGTGGAAGGAATGGCCGCCGTCCTCCAGGGGCACCTGTTCGGCCTGGCCGAGCCAGTTCATCAGGAGGGCCATCGCTGCCTTGTAATCGTGCTTGCGCAGCAGGGCATCGACGACCAGGGCAAACGCCTTGGGAGAGCGAAAACCTTCCAGATGTTGCCGCCAGAAGCCCAGATCCGCCGCCGCCTCGCCGCGCTGGCGCCAGCGCAGCAGTGCCTCGGTGACCTGGTTCGCTGACGTCAGCGCCTCGCCGCCATGCACCCGGCGCACATCGTGGACTTCCACGGTCGCAAATTTATCCCACCACGTCCCCAGTTGCTTCATCCGGCCGGCGAGTGGGGCATCGAGCGCTTTCTCGCCCGCTGCCGCCGCCTCGCTACGTACCCGCGCGTACAGGTTCAGGATCTGCTCGATGACGTGGACAAGATGGGCAACGCGCGGGTCGGGCGTGCTGTCCTCGGCGTGAGCCGAAAGGGGAAAGAGTCCCTGAAAGCCCAGGATATTCCAGGGATCGACAATCGCTCCGCAGGCGATGCCGCGGTGCAGCAGATCCTCGACCTCCGGCAGCAAGCGTGCGGCGTCGGCGAGTTCGCCGCGCTCGACGTGCGCGCGGCCGGCAGCGAGCCGCAGGTGCATTTCGCTGAGCAGACGCACCGACGCGACCGGGATCAACGCGGCCTGGCGGCGGCTGGCGTCGGGGAAGCCCATCTCGGCGAGCAGCAGGGCCAGCGAGCGATGTTGCAGGTAGGCGGCGCGGTGTCGGGCGAGATACTGGTTGATGTGCTGCCGCGCCCCGCCGAAGGGCTGCCGCGTTAGCGTCGCCTCTTGTGAGAGGCGCTCGCGGTGCTTGGCGGTCAGGCGCTGCAGGTGCCAGGTGTAGAATGCCTCGCGACAGCGGGCGACGCGCGGGATCAGCGTCGAGAGCGTCGCAGTGGAATCGTGCGTCTCCGGCCCAGAACCGCTGATACCGGAGGCCATCAGGATCGTGCCCGCGAGGACGGCCGCCGCCTCGTACATCAGTTCGTCCAGCAAGGCCGCGGGTCGCGGCCCGTGGGCTTCTTCCTCGGCCAGACGGGCGAGCAGCGCGTCGGGAACCAGCTGCCGCACGACAAAACGGCGATAACGACCCTTGGCGTCGATGTGGTGCGGATCCCATTCGCCGAAGCGATAGTTCGGCCGCTTGTCCGCAGGGTGGCCGTGATCGTAAGAGCGCGGATCGACCGCCAACTCTTCCAGCACCGCCGGATCGAAGCAAGCGTCGGCGAGCAGGCCCGCGTCGGTCACGCTGAGGATATCAAGAGCGCGCTGGAGCAGGTCGTGGTAGCGGCCGTGGAGGACGCCGATACCGTGGAGATAGAGCGGAATCGGGCGGACGCGCTCGTGGTCGTACGGCT
>DASPXY010001650.1:0-3733 GCA_035637055.1 Gemmataceae bacterium
GTCGTCGGGATGCAGGGCGTCGAGCCAACCCCAACCCTGCATCTGCTCCGGGGTGCGGCCGAGATAATCCAGGAAGCGGCGGTTGCAGTAGTCGGTGAAACCGTCGGGCCGCGCTGACCAGACGAGGTCGCCCAGCGACTCGGCGAACAGGCGGAAATGTTCGTCGGGGAGAGCTGGCAGCCCGGCCACGCCGTCAGGTTCGCTCGCCTCCATAACCCTGCCCTGCTCGATGGGGCGACAGATCAAGAAGGGATTATATCAAGGCAAGTGGCCTTTGATAGCCGCCAGCGTGGTGCGCGATCCGAGCCCAAAGCATCAGCCCGCCAGCAGCGCCGCCACCCCGACCGACCAGCCGTGCGCCAGGCTGGCCCGGTCGTCCACCTTCTCCCAGATCGTCCCGTAACGCGCCGCACTCGGGCTGTAAAAATCCTCGATGAATTGCCGCGCCCGCTGCGGCGATGCCTTGCCGAGCGCCTTCGCCACGAAGTACGCAAAGTACGGCGTCATCCGCAGGCCCATCTGACAATCGCCCAGCAAGTAGTCGAGACCCTTCGTGCCCGGCAGCGACCCCAGCGCAGCCGCAGTCGCGTGCGGGCTGGGGCCGCTCTGTTCCAGTAAACCGTACGCCCCCGCCGCGGGTAACCAGAAGGCGGCGTCAAAGCGCTCCAGGTCGATCGACGGCCGACCCAGCCGCTCACGAGCCTCATAATACCAGGCGTTGACCACGGCATGCGCGGCGCAGTCCTGAGCCCGTGCCGTCGCCTCGTCGAGCGTATCCCAGTCGGTGAAGTGCCAGCCCGGCACATTTCGCACCAGCCCGTCGCGCAGGTACTTCTCGTGCCAGGCGTCCAGCGACCGCGCCGCCAGGCCGAGCAGGTCCGGATCGTCCGCGGCGTGTTCGAGGACCGTCAGGCAAAACGCGAGGTGAAATGGCGGCATAAAGAGGCCGCGGTAGCCGGGATGCTTCATCGGCCAGCAGCCCTGCACCATCGCCGCCGACTCGTCGTAGGAGGTAGCGATCTGCCGCAATGCCAACCGGACAATCTCCGGATTGTCGCACAAGGCCCGTAGAGCCAGCGCCGACATGCGCAGGTCGCCGACCCACTGCGCCCGCTCGCGCCAGCAGGTGTCCACCACGCCGCCATCGACGCACGCCACCAGGTTGCGGCGACACGCGGCCAGGATGTTGTCGGCGACAGGGCTCACCGAAGGCAGTTCCTTCCATCGCAGCGGATATTCGCGGCGCCAGGCAAGCAAGCTGAACGGCTCGCCCTTCCGGTGGACAACATGGACATAGCGGCAGCCGCGCGTGCCATACGGAACGGCTGCGGTCGCCCCGGCGCTGATGGCATCGGCCAGGCGGACCTTCTCGCGGGAGGGCGACGCCCATGTGTCCGGCAGCGCAGGCAGTTCGCCGTAGACGAGGGCGACTGGCCCGGTCGTGCTGACCTCGAAGCGGTGCAGGGCAATCTGACCCAGGTCGAACGTGGTGCAGCAGACACCGGGTGGGGCCTGGCGAACGTGGAGCGCAACATCCGGGGCCGCGACGGGGTCGAACGGGCCGGCTGACTCGGCGGGCAACTCGACCGTCGTGCCGGCGTCGAGCGAGATCGGCACGAAACGGGCGGGCTGCAGGCCAGCCTCAAGCGCGTGCCACGGCCGGCGCAATTTCGCAGGGCGTAGCGGCAAGGGCCGGCCAGGGATTGGCGGTCCGGTCACGACGTTCTGGGCGGGCAACTGCGAGCAGGCCTTGGCGGCGAAGCGGATCGAGGCGTCCTCGTGGCACTCCCAGGCGCCGCCATCGAGGTCGGCGAGGAAAGGGTCGTCGAAGAGGCAGCGGTAGTAGACGCTAACGCGCTTGCGATTGAGGTAATGGAGGCGAACGACGATGCGGCCAGCGGCACGAGCGTCCCAGTGGTCGAGGAGTGCCTCGCCGGGAGCGCAACGCAGTCCGCCGTCACCGACGAAGGTGCCGTCGAGCCACAGTTCATAGGGATAGTTGCTGGCCAGGCGCAGGAGCCGGCCGCCACGGGTGCTGCAAAGCAGGACCACTTCGCGGACCTGCCGGTCGATGCCGTCGGGCCAAAGCAGAAGGGCGGGATCGAGAGCCAGGGCTTCCCAGCGGCGAGGGTTCATGGACGCTCCGCGGTTTGTGGCTTGTCGAAAACCTGGGAGCGCGGGCGTCCCGCCCGCATTCCGCCTTCCCGGCTGCGGGCGGGACGCCCGCGCTCCCAGGTTTTCGACAACCAAGTCACAATCTTTTTCCCAAAATGTGCGCCCGGTTTGTGCCTGCTGTTCCGTTACACCTGATAAGGACGGCCGGTCGGCCGGCCAACCTGATCCCGTCGTTCGGTAGAGCCAGATGGTGAGGCGAGTTCTGGTGAGCCGGCGACGGGATTTCTTATTCTGCCAGGCTCGCTCCAACAAGCAGTTCCCGCGCACCCCGTCGATCCGTAGAATCGACCGTGTCCGCGCCGCTGACCTCATCCGGCGCAGTCCATCGGTCGTTGTGCTGTGGTGTCCGGCCGTTTCCAGCAATCCTGTCTCCCACCTCGCGGCGCCACGGCAACGGTTCACGTTCAACGGAGGGATCTGCCATGACCGTGTCCACCTCAGCCGTTTCGTTCGCTCATCCCTGGCGCTTGCTGGTCATCGCCGCAGCGCTGGCTGGCCTGGCCGCGCTCTCGTGGCCGCAAGGCGTCGTCGCGGATCCGTCCGCGCCCGACCGCCTGACGAGTCGCCCGCGTCCGCCGGCGGCGGCGGCGAAGGCACTGACCGTCGGCGAGGAGATTCAAACGAAGGCCGGCGAGCGCCGCCGCGTGCGCCTGCCTGACGGCTCGATTCTTTACGTCAACGCCGCCAGCCGCGTCACCCTGGAGGCGCCCCGGCGCCTGCGTGTGGCCGCCGGCGAGGTCTATGTCGAGGCCGCGGCTCGCGAGCGCGAGTTGGATGCACCCTTGGTGGTTCGCACTCCCAACCGGGAGGTTGTCGGCCAGGGGACGCACTTCGCCGTTCGCGTGGACAAAACCGAGACGAGCGTCACGGTCACGCGCGGCCAGGCCCGCGTCAGTGGCGTCGATCGTCCCCTGCAGGCAGGCCAGCAACTCGTCCGCGCTGACGCCAAACCGAGTGCCGCCCCCCGGGCCTCGCACGCGCTGGATTGGACCCGCGAACTGCTGATCGCCGCCGAGTCGCCGCTGGTGCCCGCGAGCAAGCATGCGGGCGGTGCCCTGATCGCTCGTGACCCCGACGGCCAGGAGGCGAAGATCAGCCTGCGCAAGTTCCATGTGGACGTCCACATCGAGGACGGCTTCGCCCGCACCACCATCGATCAAACCTATTTCAACTCCTCTCCGTGGCAATTAGAAGGGACGTTCTACTTTCCGCTGCCGCCCGACGCCTCCCTCTCGCGCCTGGCGATGTATGTGGAAAGCGAGGACGGGCTGTGTCAGTTGATGGAAGGGGGCATGGCTGAAGCGGGGCATGCGCGCCAGGTCTACGAGACGATTCGCTACGCCAACCGCGATCCGGCGTTGTTGGAATGGCTGGACGGCAGCACGTTCAAGATGCGTGTCTTCCCCCTCGAAGGCCGCAAGGAGAAACGGTTGCTCCTCTCCTACACGCAACGTCTTTCGACCCTCTACGACCGCACCGACTACCGCTTTCCCGCCGGCCACAACTTGCAGAGTGTCGATTCGTGGTCCTTCCAGGCCCGTGTCAAGGGCGGCGCTGA
>DASPXY010001651.1:0-5409 GCA_035637055.1 Gemmataceae bacterium
CGCACGAAGTACGCCCCGGCGGCGGGCCTGGCCCGTGGCGCCTATGTCCTGGCCGACGCCCCCGGCGGTCAACCCGACGTCCTGCTCCTGGCCAGCGGCAGCGAGGTATCGTTGTGCGTCGAGGCGTACGAGCAGCTTGCCCGCGAAGGCATCAAGGCTCGCGTTGTCAGCATGCCCTGCTGGGAGTTGTTCGAGCATCAGGATCGAGCCTATCGCGAGAGCGTCCTGCCGCCTGGCGTGCAGGCGCGCGTCTCGGTGGAGCAGGCGGCGACGTTCGGCTGGGAGCGCTACGTCGGCGCGGACGGCACCAGCATCGGCATGCACACGTTCGGCGCGTCTGCCCCGCTGAAGATGTTGCAGAAGAAGTTCGGCTTCTCCTCCGAGCGCATCGCCGAGGCGGCACGCGAACAGGTGCGGCGAACGCGGAAGTAAATGGTCGCTGCTGCGCCCGAACCCGCCTACCATCCTTCTTGTCCAGATCTGCGACCGTACATTCCATCCTGCTCGTTGAGGGGCACTCACACTCTGGCGAGCCGGGAGTCAGCGACCGGAGGAACAAGCTACTTCCTCCGGTCGCTGACGCTCCCGGCTCGCCAACTAGTTGCAGGTGGGTGATATCTCCATTGTGGAAATGGTCGTTTCCGAGGAGAAGTCATGGCGAAGATTTCTCTGGTTTACCCCAAGATCCCCGGCAGCCAGCAAGCCCCGTCCGGGCGCTGCATCGCCTTCGAGAAGTACGACGGCACCAACCTGCACTGGGTCTGGGACCGCGAATTCGGCTGGATCACCTTCGGCACACGCCGCGATTCCTTCTACCTCGACGGCCGCGGTGTGCCGGAGTTCTGTGCCGCTCACCCCGGTCTGGAAGAGGCGGCCGAACTCTTCCTGCGCACCCACGCCACGCCGCTGGAAGGCGTTTTCCGCAGCCACGACGCCTATCGCTCGGCTCAACTGACCGTCTTCACGGAGTTCGTCGGTGCGCGCTCCTTCGCCGGAATCCACCAGCCGGACGATCCGAAACAGCTCGTCCTGTTCGACGTGCAACCCGATGCGGGCTTGATCGGGCCGGAGCAGTTCGTCCGCGACTTCGGCGAACTGGGCAGCGCCCGCGTCGTCTACCGCGGCAAGCTGACGGGCAAGTTCTCGCAAGACGTGCGCGAAGGGAAATACGATGTCGCGGAGGGCGTCGTCTGCAAGGGCGGCAGCGGCGGCGACCTCTGGATGGTCAAGATCAAGACGGCGGCTTACATGGAGAAACTCAAGCGCGTCTTCAAGGATCGCTGGGGGGACTACTGGGAGTGAGCCCGACGGCACCGCCGGCTGTGCTCAGGTCCGAGGTCAACAGAAGCCCGGTGTGAAAGCCAGGCCAGCGTCGCCGTGAGGCAACTCCGCCTCGCTGCCGGAGGAAAAGTAAGCCTGCGCGGGAGCCCGGTGGACTCAAAAGCGTCCATCGCGGACCTCAAAATGGGTTGGCTTCCCGAGATGGGTTCCGCCGCGCTGGACCCAGTCGGCGATCCAGCGCAGCATCTCCCCGGCGCTGACTCGCGGATAGCCAAACAGCCGGTGGCCAAGCTGTCCATTGCTGAGGAGAGCGTCGGCGGCCTCCGCACCGCAGAGGGTGACGGGCTTGCCGAGCAGCCGGCCGAACTCCTCTGCGACCCGGCGCACACTCAGCACCTCGGGGCCGGCGAGATTGACCACCAGCGGCGGACAGCTGAGGTGAGCGAACGCGCCCAGGGCCATCGCGTTCGCATCCCCTTGCCAGAGCGCGTTGAGACAACCCATCGTGACATCGACCAGCTCTCCCGCGAACACCTTGCGGGCGATGTCCACCAGCACGCCGTAGCGCATCTCCGTGGCGTAGTTCAGCCGGAGCAGAGCCATCGGCATGCCCCAGGTGCGGCTGAAATACTCGTATATGCGTTCGCGGCCGACGCAGCTCATCGCATACTCGCCGATCGGCGCCGGTGGGTCGGTCTCCCGCGAACCGCCGAGGTGAGGCGGCGTCAGGGCGTAGACGTTGCCCGTGGAGAAAGCGACCACGCGGCTGCCGCGATACTTACCACAAACAAGAGCGGGGAGATAGCTATTCATGGCCCAGGTCAGGGCTTCCTGACCGGTGGCGCCGAACTTCATGCCGAGCATGACGACGACATTGGGAGCGTCCGGCAAACGGTCACGCTGGGCGGGATCGAGCAGGTCGCAGCGGACCGTTTCGACACCGTGCGTTTGCAGCCGTTCTTCGAGCCCGGGGCTGGAGAAGCGGGCGACGCCGACGACGCGCCGATGGACGCCGGCCGCGTCGAAGGCCCGGCGCGCCATGCGGGCGAGGGTCGGCCCCATCTTGCCGCCGACGCCCAGGACGACCAGGTCGCCGGGCAGTCGCGCCAGGGTCTCGATGACGGCGGCGGTGGGTTCGCTGAGCAACTCTTCGAGGTGTTCGACGTCGCGGATCGAGTCGCACGGCGGGATGGTGAGGTTGGCGCTCATGGCATCATTGTATGCCGCGCGAGCGGTGGCGAAGTTCAGCCTTCCTTGCGGAATCTGACGAACACGCCTGGGTTCGCGGCCAGCCCAGCGCGTCAAGGCTGCTGCTGAGGAAACGCTCGGCGGAACTTGCTCACGCGACGGCTCGTCGCAGCCAGTTTGTGCAATTCATCCAGTTGTTCCAGGTTGTCCACCCCGTTGATGCCTTCCTGAAACTCCTTCGCCGCTTCGACACCAAAGCGGATTTCGAGGAGCTGCAAAATATCCTTACGTGCCCGGAGTTACTCCCCTTCTGCCATGATTTTCCCGATAAAACGAGGAGTCTTTCATCTGCTCCCTCCCGATGATGGACAATACGTCCAGCGTATGGTTTTGCCGCTCATGGGCCGAAGTTGGTGGGAAGCCCTCTTTCGGCCTGGCGTCCACGGGCGAGAACGGCTGCAGCCCACGCCCAGGACTGTCTCAGTGGCTCGTCCGGAGGCCTCGCCATGGACTTCCCTTTGCTCGACCTGCTCGACGAAGGCTCCTGCTACGACTTCCTCGTCGACGCCCTCCACCCCGCCGGCCTGCGCTGCCCCAGCTGTGGTGGTCGCCGCTACACCGTCCACCGCGTCCATCGCGAGCCGGTCCTGGCAACATTCCCATCGCAGACGTGAAGGTGCATGGTCAGGAGGCGACCGACGCTGACGCCTGCCTCATCGCCGCAGCCCCCGACCTTCTCGAAGCCTGTCACGCTCTCTTCCAGATGCTCAACGACAACTACATCGGGGAAACCCCTAATGACGAGTTGGACGAGCAGGAGCAGAAAGCCCTGAAGCTCTACGCCGCCGCGACTGAGAAAGCCGGAGGTCGCTCATTCCATTCGCCACTTCTCCCGCTCCCCAGGACCACTCCGCACATGACAGCACCGGCCGACATCCACGACGACATGCCCTCCACGCTTCCGGAAGCCGAACTTCGCTCCCTCATCAGCGATGCCAACGACGCGATTGGAGCAGTCCTCGTCAAGCGGTTCCCAGAAGCGGAATCCGGGGACGAATCCCCGCTCGTGGCATTCGCCCTGAACCAGGCTCTCGCACAACTCTGCAACGAGTGGGTCCGCAACAACGTTCCGGCACACGCCCGGCCTTGAACCCGACTCCCGCCCGCTTTCATTTCCCTCCTTCTCGCCCACTATGAACACCACGAACGCTACCGCACCGGCATGACCCTGTCACGCCACAGCTCCAAGATTCGTCCCGATCCTCTTGAGCGTCAGGCCTTCGTCTACGTCCGGCAAGCCACGCTGTTCCAGGTCCGCGAGAACACGGCCAGCACCGCTCGCCAAGACGACCTGGTGCAGCGTGCCCAGAACTGGGCTGGTCGCCAGCGGCCATCACCGTCCTCGATCAGGACCAGGGATGCTCCGGCGCTGCCGGGCTGCATCGTGATGGCTTCCAGTTCCTGATCGCGCAGGTCGGGCTCGGCCTGGCCGGAGCTGTCCTCAGCCTGGAAGCCTCGCGTCGGGCGCGTTCTTGCACCGACTGGCATCGCCTGCTGGCGATCTGCGCCTTGACGGACACCCTGGTCATCGACGAGGACGGCGTTTACGACCCCAGTCAGTACGCCGATCGCCTGCTGCTGGGCATGCTTGGGACCATGAGCGAAGCCGAACCGCCCCCGACAGCTGGTCATTCTCTTTGACGGTCACATCCCTGCCGTCCGCCCGGTGGATACGCACCTGTCGCGTGCGCGGGTTCACCACCCACACCAAGCGAACACTCGCCTCAAGCCACTCGTTTAGTTTCTCTTCGACATCGTAATAAAGATCGTTGGGGGAGATCACTTCCACGGCGAGATCGGGGGCAATGCGAAGGTGCCCCTCCTGCGTCGCCTGTTCAGTGGACAGTCGATTCGCGCGGAGGAAGGAGACATCAGCCCGGCGCACCTTGGCCACATGGCCGGGGAAACACTGATAACTCGCTCCCAAGGGCACCACCCAGCCAAGTCTGTTTTCCCGGCAGAACGTGCTGAGAAGGGCATACACCTCAACCGCGACGTACGCGGCCCAGAAACTCCTCTGGCGCTCCACGAGAGTGCCGTCAATCAACTCATAGCGCTCGTTGTCGGGCAGCTTGAGCAAGTTTTCCGGTATGCATTACTTTCCGGCCGTTGTGCGGTTCATGTCCTGATTCTCCCGTATCTGGAAATCCGGTCAATACGGGGGCAGCAGCCGGCGGAAGGCGTGGAGCAGCACCACCACCAGGAAGAAGAGGTTGCGCACGAACAGGCCAGGCACAAACAGCCGCAGGGCGCGCTGCGGCGTCCCCGTCAGCCGGACCTGTGCCAGCCTGCGGCCGAGGCGATCGATCCAGCGAACCGAGCGCGGCCACTCCCACAGGCCGGCGAGCCAGTCCGCCGGAAGACCACCCTTGCCGACGCGCGCCCCCACGATCGCCCCGACAATCGCCGCGGTCGTGTCCGTGTCGCCGCCGCAGGCGATGACGGCGCTGACCGCCGCCCGGTAGTCGTCGGGCCAGCGCAGCCAGGCTTGCACCACGACCGGAATCGTGTGGTACATGTAGCCCGTCACGCCCTTCGTCAACTGCAGCGCGGCGGCGAAGTCCGTGGTACTCTGTCCTGCCGCGGCGCTGTCGGCGGCGCGCTCGATCAGTTCCAGCAGCGTACGTCCCTCCTCACCGAGGATTTCGCGGACCCCCTGAAGGTAGCGCTGCAGCAGTTCGCCCTTGTCAACGCCGACGGCCGACAGGTGCGCCGCCCAGGCCGCAGCGAGAGCGCCGAACTCCGCCTTCGGGTCGGTGTGGGTGACCCGTGTCGAGGCCCGCACCAGGCTTCTGAGAATTGGCGTATCGAAACCGTAGCAAACACCGAGGACAGGGCTACGCATCGCAGGGCCATTCCCCGCGGAGAAGACGCCGCAAG
>DASPXY010001652.1:0-4021 GCA_035637055.1 Gemmataceae bacterium
TTGCGTCGTCGGACCGGCGGGCTCACGCCGCGCCGCTCCCCAACCAAGTTACAGACTCTTCTGCTTCGGTCTGCTGTTCTCGCCTGGAGGGAAGACCACCGTCCATGATGCCGCCGACGAGACGCTCCTCAGCCGGCGAACGCGGTCTGTTGCTGGCCGGCGTGCTGCTGCTGGCCGGGTGGGCCGCGGTCTGGGGCCTGAGCCTGTGCGAGAACCGTCTCCTGGGCGGCCGCTTCACCTGGACCGGCGCCTGGGACTTCCTCGGCCTGGACTTCCTGAACCCCTGCCTGGCCACACGGCACTGGCTGGCGGGCGGCGACCCCTACCGAGAGCCGTTCGGCGACCCGCGCGAGGGGACCGCACAGGTCGCCAAGTTCTGCTATCCGCCGCCGGTCCTGCCGCTGTTCGCCTGGTGTGGGCTGCTGCCGCCCCGGCAGGCCGTCGTGGTCTGGACGATCGTCCTGGCAGCCCTGGCGATGTGGGGGGCCGTCCTCGCCTGGCGGACGCGGCGCCGGCTGGGCCTGTGTAAGCTGCCGCTGCCGTTCGTGGTGGCGGCTCTGCTGTGCTCAACGCCCGTGATCTTCGCTCTGGAGCGGGGCAACTTCGACCTGCTGGTGCTGCCGCCGCTGGCGGGCGCCGCCTGGGCGCTGCAGCGCCGCTCGGCCGCGCGCGACCTGCTGGCGGGGGGCGGCCTGGCCCTGGCGACCTGTCTCAAGGTCTACCCCGGCCTGCTGGTTTTCAGCCTCCTGGCCCTGGGCCGTTGGCGGGCGCTGCTCTGTTTCGCGGTGGCCGGCCTTGCGCTCGGCCTGCCCGGCCTGGGCTACCTGCCCGCCCTGCACGCCAACCTGATCGAGTCCAGCGCGCACATGGCGCCCGTCACGATCTGGCACACCTGCCACAGCTTGAGCAACTCCTGGCAACCCCTGTGGGCCGCCACGCCGTTGGCTTTCCTGGGGCACGTCCCGGGCACCGTCGCCGCCGGCGTCTTTGTGCTGGGCCTGGGCCTCGCGATCAGCTGCCGCGTCGCCCGCTGCCCGGACCGTTCGCGCGTGCTCTATCCCTATCTGCTCTGGTTGGCCGCCCTCGCGACGTTCCTGCCGCGCCTCGCCAACGATTACAACTTCTACTATCTGCCGCTGGCGGCCCTCGCCGTCTGGGACCGGCGCGACCCCTTGGCCGTCCACGTCGGCATGGCCCTGCTCCTGTTCTGGTGGCAGCCTATTACGGTCCCTATAGGTGTGAAAGAACTCTTCGTCTTCAAGGTGCTTGGGTTCCTGGCCGTGACTGCGAGCCTGGGCCGGCGCATCGCGGAGCAGGGACAGACGGCAGTCGACGGCCGTGGGACCGCCCTCGCCCTTTCTCCACTACAGAATTGCGCATGACCTCCTCCCCCTTTCTAGCCCGGACTGCCCGCGGCCGCTGCGTCCCTGCCGGCCTGTTACCTTGTGCCGCCCTCGCGACCGTGTTTACCCTGCTCAACTGCCTCAAGCCGCTGCACATCGACGACGCCGCGTATTACTGTTACGCCCGCCAGATCGCCGACGCTCCGCTGGCGCCATACGGCTTCGAGGTGCTCTGGGGCGACCGTCCCTGTCCGGCCAACAAGTTGCTGGCGCCGCCGGTGCTGCTCTACTGGTGGGGCGCGGGGCTGCGCCTGTTCGGGGACAGTCCGTTCCTGTGGAAGCTCTGGCTGTTCCCCTTCGCCCTCCTCCTTGTGTGTTCGCTGCACGCTCTGTTGAGGCGCTTCGCGCGCGGGCTGCACCTGCTGCTGTTGTGGCTGGCCGTCCTGTCGCCGTCGCTCCTGCCCGGCTTCAACCTGATGCTCGACGTGCCGGCGCTGGCTCTGAGCCTGACCGCCCTGGCGCTGTTCTTGCGTGCGTCGGACCGCAGCAATATGAAGAATGCCTTGCTGGCAGGCGTCGTCGCAGGGCTGGCCGCACAGACGAAATACACGGGGCTGCTCACACCGGCACTATTCCTGCTTTATGCGATCCTTTTTCGGCGCCTTCGGCTGGGCCTCGTAGCCGTGGCGCCGGCGGTGCTGCTGTTCGTCGGGTGGGAGGTGTTCGTCGCGCTGCGGCACGGCGAGTCCCATCTGCTCGCCAATATGGGGAACCAGTATCAGCCCTTGTGGGTCAAGTTCGGGCCGCTGTTCCGTGCGCTGTTGAACTTCGGCGGCGGCCTGGCTGCGCCCATCGGCCTGCTGGGATTGGCCGCCCTGGGACTGTCGCGGCGCAGCGTGCTCGCTATCGCTGCGGTTGTGCTGCCGGGCTGTCTACTTGCGAGCGCCCTGGTCTACCGCCTGCTAGGATTGTTGCTCTGCGGGATCCTGGCCGCCGTGGCGTGGCGGTTGCTGCGGAGCGGGCCGGTCCGCCGGCGACGGGTCGAATGGTTCCTGGTTCTGTGGCTTGTTCTCGAAGTCGCGAGCTACTTCGTGCTCACGCCGTTCCCCGCGGCTCGGCGGCTGATGGGAGTGCTCGTCGCGGCAACGATCCTCGCCGGCCGACTGGCGGCGCGTACCTGCCGCACTTCCGATCGGGTGGCCCTAGTCCGCGGGGTGACAGTGGGCGGCGTGCTCATTGGCCTGATGCTGTACGCGGTCGATCTGTGCGAAGCGGTGGCCGTACCTCGCGCCATCGCACAGGCGGCGCGACGGGTGGAATCTCACGATGCCGAAGCGACGGTCTGGTACGTCGGCAGCTGGGGCCTGAAGTTTTACGCGGAGCGAGTCGGCATGCGCCCGGTGATCCCGGACCAGCCGCGGCTGCGCGCCGGCGACTGGCTCATCGTTCCCGACGAGCTGGTGCCGCGGCAACACGTCCAACTCACCGACGCCCCGCTGACGCTGGTGGACTGCGTGAGCATCGACGATGTGATACCGCTGCGAACGGTGGGCTGCTACTACGGCGGCAACGTCCCGCTTGAGCCACATCGCGGACCGCGTATTACGCTAAAGCTCTATCGAGTGGTCGCGACGGTTACCCCTTGAACTTGAAGCGACCAGGAGTGTCCAATGGGGATGAGCGATCAAAGGTCGCCACCCCGGTAATGGCCCGTAAATCGGATTCGACCGCATCGAGGAAAAGCAGCCATGTCGCGCCGCCTGATCGTCGCCGGTACCCACAGCGGCGTCGGCAAGACCACGGTGACGCTCGCGCTCATGGCAGCGCTGCGGCGACGCGGCCTGACGGTGCAGCCGTTCAAGGTCGGCCCCGACTTCATCGACCCCGGCCATCACACCGCGGTCTGCGGCCGGCCGTCGCGCAACCTCGACACCTGGATGCTCGGCGACGACACCGTGCGCGCGCTGTTCGGCCGCGCGGCGACCGCGGACATCAGCATCATCGAGGGCGTGATGGGCCTGTTCGACGGGCGCTCGGCGGAGGATCCGCGCGGCAGCACCGCACACCTGGCGAAACTGCTCGACGCCCCAGTGCTACTAGTCATCGACGCCGCGGCGATGGCGGCCTCGGCGGCGGCGCTCGTCAAGGGTTTCGCCGAGTTCGATCCGGGTGTGCGCATCGTCGCCGTCGTGTGCAATCGCGTCGCCGGGCCGCGGCACTTCGACCACGTGGCGCCGGCGATTCGTCGGCACACGAGCGTCGAACCGGCGGGCTGGCTGCCGCGCCGGGCGGAGTGGCAGATTCCCGAGCGTCATCTTGGGCTGGTCACGCGCGGCGATCTCGGCGAGGGCGCTGTCGATGTGGCGGAGTTGGCGGGGGCCTTGGAGGCGACCGTTGACGTCGATCTGCTTCTGGAGCGCAGCGCGTGTACCCCAATCGCTGCCGCGCCGCTCCCAGCCCTGGCCAGACCACAACCACGCCAGCGACGGGTAGCCATCGCCCGCGACGCCGCCTTCTGCTTCTACTACGAGGACAATCTCGATCTGCTGCGCGCCGCCGGTGCCGAGATTATCTTTTTTTCGCCCTTGAACGATCCTGAATTGCCGGAGGGTGTGGAAGTCGTTTATCTCGGCGGCGGCTATCCGGAGTTGCACGCGGCCCAGCTGGCGGACAATGCT
>DASPXY010001653.1:0-5518 GCA_035637055.1 Gemmataceae bacterium
ACGCTTTCGGCTCGTACAGCAGGTCCAGTAACTTGACGTAGCCGTCGCGCAACTCCTCCCTGCGCATCCGCAGGGGCAGGACATTGGTGCCGCAGGCTGGCTCGTCGCTGCTGTCCAACCGGCCCGCGCGGGCCAGGCGGGCGTGCAGCGGCGTCTTGGGGATGGCGTACAGCATCCCCACCATCGTGCTGATGATCCGCGCCTCCTCAATGAAGCGCCGCTGGGCCTCGAAGATGTCCGGCCCGTCGTGGTCGAAGCCGACGATCATGCCGGACCAGACTTCGATCCCGGCTCGCTGGATCTTATGCACGCGTTCGACCATGGTGCCGCGGGCCGGGCGGACGTTCTGGAACTTCCGCGTCTCCTTCAGCGCCTCTTCGTTGGGGCTCTCGATGCCAATGAAGACGCTGACGATGTTGGCGTCCACCAGCAGCTGGAGCAGCTCATCGTCCTCGGCGAGGTCGAGCGACGCCTCCGTGAAGAAGACGAACGGGTAGCCGTGCGCCTCCTGGTAGGCGACCAGGTCGCGCAACAGGAGCTTGATGGCCTGCTTGTTGCCGATCAGGTTGTCGTCGACGATGAAGGTGATGCGCACGCCCTGGGCGCGGAGCGCCTCCAACTCGGCGACGACCTGGGCGGCGGCCTTGAGGCGCGGCCGGCGGCCGAAGGTGACGATGATGTCGCAGAACTCGCACTGGAACGGGCAGCCGCGCGAGAACTGCACGCTGCCGAACAGGTAGTGGTGCATCTTCAGCAGGTCGAAGCGCGGCACCGGCACCTTCGTCATGTCGGTCTTCTCCGCTTGCTCGTAGCGCCGCCGGTGCCGGCCCCGCGCCCAGTCGGCCAGGAACTGCGGCCAGGTCTCCTCGGCCTCACCGACGAAGATCACGTCGGCCAGGTCGCCGAAGTAGTCCTCCTCCACCGTGACCCAGGCGCCGCCGACCACGGTGAACACGCCGCGCTGCTTCAGCCCGGTCAGGAGGGCGCGCATGCGCTGCCGCTGGACGATCATGCCGGTCAGGCCAACGATGTCGGCGCGGGCCAGCCGGTCCAGGTCGAGATCCTGGACGTTCTCGTCGAGGAGCGTGACGGTGTGCCCGGCGGGGGTCAGGGCGGCCAGGAGGGGGAGGCAAGCGACGGGCATGTTGGCGCGCTTGCCCAGGAAGGGCAGAGCGTGCTCCATCCCCCAGTAGGAGACCTCGAAGCGGGGGTTGACGAAAGTGATCCGGGCCACGCGCACCTCCAGGGGCGACGGACGGGCGTAGGGATTGTGCTGTGGGCCACCGCGGGCGGGCTGGGTGTCGGCGGCTTGCTGGGCACGCACGTCAGGCAGTTGGTACTCTACTTGCGACGGCACCATCGGGAAGCCGTCGGACTGGACGACTTCCTCGCCCTGAGGTTGCTCGCCTGGCCCTACGGGCTGGCTATGCACCTGGTCAAGGGGCGGGAAAGCCGGGGAACGACCAATAGTTCATCATGAGCTACTTGAAGGTAACCGGCGCTTGTGGAATCCTGATGAGTTTGCCGGGAAACCGAGCCTCTGCCGTGGCCCCGGCGTTGATCGTGGTGCCTCCAGCGCGTTGCCGGCGCGGTACGATCTGGAGCCAGTGGCTCGACGGTTCGTCTTTCTACTTCTGTTGCCGTTTCTGCCAGTCTTCCAGCCAGCTGTCGGGGTCCCAGTAGTGTTCCTCCCTGACCCTGAACCTGTAGGCGTGCATGAACGAGCGCGGCCGGCGGCGTTCCGGTGATCGTCGTCAGGATGCCAGGGTGGGCGCCAAGCCGCCTCCCAAATTAGGATTGACCACGTGCCAGGTGGCGCGAGACGAGCCCACTCGGCTGCAGCGAATGGTCCCCAGGATTGACTTGCTGATTCAGTGCCGGCAAACTGATGATTCAGAAAAACGCAGGCAACTCACACCCCTGAAAGGATATTCTGATGGAAACCCGTGCCGACTCGCCCGGAAAAAGCAGAAGGGGCTTTCTCAAGGCATCCCTGGCCGCGGGCACCATCGGTGCGCTTCAGCAGGCCTCCGTTCTGGCCGCTCCGACCGCGGCGGTCCAGCCGCGCAAGCCAGTCATCGACGAACACGACCCGAGGAACATCAAGCTGGCCCACCGCGTACCATCCACTGCCAGCGACGATGAGCTGCTCTTCCTCCAGCAAATCGGCCTGCGCTGGGCTCGCGTGGAACTCCGGGCCAGTGAGAGCGACTACGCCGCCCTGAGCAAGGTGCAAAAGCGCTTTCAGAGCTACGGCATGCGCATTTTCTCGGCCATGCACCCGGCCTACCGCTCGCTGCGGATTCAACTGGGCCAAAAGGGACGCGACGACGACATCGAGCAATACCGGACCTTCCTGCGCAGCTGCGGCCGGCTCGGCATTCCGCTCGCCAATTACGACTTCCACCCCGGCAACACCTACACCACGGCCACGGTGCGGCGGCGCGCCTATCTCGCCCGCGAGTTCAATCTGAAGGACTTCCGCGCCCGCGTCGAAAAACAGCGCTTCAATCGGCGCTACGAGGCCAAGGAAATCTGGGCGACCTACACGTATTTCTTCCGGGCGGTGCTGCCGGTGGCCGAAAAAGCCGACGTCAAGTTGGGCTTGCACCCCGATGATCCGCCGTTGGCGATGATGAACGGCGTGGCCAAGATCTTCACGCATTACGACGGCTACCGCCGGGCCGAGGAGTTGGCCGGCAATAGCCGCCACTGGGGGTTGACCTTTTGCATCGGCACCTGGTCCGAGGGCGGCAAGGACATGGGCAAGGACGTGTTCGAGATGATTCAGGATTTCGGCAAGCGGCGCAAGATCTTCGACGTCCACTTCCGCAACGTCAGCGCCCCGCTGCCCCACTTCATCGAGACCTTCCCCGACGACGGCTACCTGGACATGTACCGGGTGATGCGCGAGTTGCGCGCGGTCGGCTTCGACGGCGCCATGGAGCCTGACCACGTTCCGCAGCTCGTCGGCGACCAGGGCATTCGCCCCGCCGGCACCGCCTATTGCATCGCCTGCATGCGCGCCTACCTGCGCCGCGCGAATGAGGAAGTCGGTTGAGCCAGACGGCGCGCTGGGACGGTGACGGCACTCATTTCTTCTTGAAGATCTCCTTGGGAATCAGCCCATGCACGCCGAGGGTGCCGTCCACGAGCTGGGTGATGCAGAAATCCACGGCGAGGCTGGTGAGCATGTAGGCCTCGTCCGGGCTGAGGTGCTTGTGGGTGACCAGAAAGTCAATGGCCTCGCGCACCGCCAGTTTGGTCGCCTTGGTGAGATCCTTGTCCAGGCCCATGACGATGTAGTGCCGGGGCGTTTCGGCGCGGGGCCAGCGCAGTTTGAGGTCTTTGCGGACGACGAACTGGAAGGTGCCGCGCAGCGAGGTTTCGATGGCGGTGAGACAGACTTCGCCGTTGCCCTGGGCGGCATGGCCGTCGCCCACGGAGAACAGGGCACCGGAGACGTGGACGGGGATGAACAGCGTCGTCCCGGCCACCAGCTCCTTGTTGTCGAGATTGCCGGCGTGGACACCCGGCGGGCCGCTGCTGACGCGGCCGGCCGACGGCGGCGGAGCCACCCCCAGGCAGCCGAAGAAGGGCCGCAGCGGAATCTCAATCCCCTTGCCGAAGTGTCCCACCATGCGCTTCTCATCGAGCCGGATGATCCGGAACCGCGTGCGATCGAAATCCTCCGGCAGGAAGCCGCGCTGCGGAATGAAGCCGGTGAAGCCGTAGCCGATGGCCAGTTTGACATCCTGGATGCGTACTTCGAGGGTATCGCCCGGCTCGGCGCCTTCGATGAAGATGGGGCCCGTGAGAATGTGCCCGGCCGGCCCTTTGTCCTTGACTTCGTTGAAGACGTCCTTGAGCGCTTGTTCCACCTCCTCGGCAGGCAGAAACGCTTCGCGCAGCCGCGTGGGACTGCCGGCGAGGAGCGTTTGCACCTCCACCGTATCGCCGGATTTGATCTTGAGCACCGGTTTCGACGCGGGGTCGTAGTAGCCCCACGTCACCGTCTTGGGCGTCGGTTTCAGGACATGCACCTTGGGCTGCTGGCCTTCGAGGGGAAGGGCCGCCAGAACCAGAAGGCACACCGCCGAGAGAGCCACCGATTTGTTCACAGTACACTCCCATTCTCACGCCCGCAGCGAAGGCCGAGGGCACGCGCTGGGGCAACCGGGGCAACACACGTAGACATCTCTGCTGCACCTGCAATTCTACGACCCGTTGACCCTAAATCAGCCGCTCTGCTATTTGTAGAATACGGGAATGGAGGGGAGCCGATGAGCGAAGCGGAATGGCTAGAATATCGGGGGATTGCCCAGTGGAAGTTCCACATCCTCCGAACTCGCAAGGTGGCACGCACCAAGGCTGGCCGCCGCAGGCTACGCCTGTTCGCCTGCGGCTGCTGTCGGCTGATCTGGGATCACCTACCTGACAACCAGCTGCGGGATGCCGTCCTGGTCGCCGAGCGGTTCGCCGAAGGCCAGGCCACCAAGGACGAACTTGGTGCCGCCTACGACAGGGTCGCGCGGATGAGGGACGACGCCGTCCACCCGCGCGAGACCCCCCTCGGTGTGAGGGTCGCCATCGACATGGCCGTCGAAACGGCACATGTGCAGGCCCTCGAAGCGGCATTCTCCATGACCACAACTTCCCTCCCGCTGGCCGGGTATTGCGGAGGGGAGAAGGCAGGAGAAGCTGCCCTGTGCGACCTCCTACGCTGTATCTTCGGGAACCTCATCCACCCCGTCGCTTTCGACCCCGCTTGGAGGACAACCACCGTCAAGCAGCTTGCCCTGGGTATCTACGACGAGCGAGCATTTGACCGGATGCCAATCCTCGCAGACGCGCTAGAGGACGCTGGCTGTACGGACCCCGTCATCCTCGACCATTGCCGCGGGCCGGGGCCGCATGTGCGCGGCTGCTGGGTACTCGACCTTCTGCTCGGCAAAAAGTAGAGCGGCTGATTCAGGATCAACCACCCTCGCGAAGCTCAACGATTCGTGCCGTCTTTGGCGGGTTCTTGAAGACGACACGGACTGTCCAGCCGACTTGGTTCACGATGGTACTGCGGTCGCTGGCGGTCGCTACTCCGTGATTTTCCGCAGGGCGGTCTTCGCATCGAGCCGGAGCACATGCACGTGGCTGTACTGCCCGACGGCCCAAACCAGACGCCGTTGCGGATCGTACATCAGGCCCAGCGAGGTTGTTGAACGCTTTCTTGCCGATGTGGCGGACGAAGGCATCGACGTCCTTCACCAGACAGCCGAAGTTCTCCGCATAGCCGCGCTCGCCCGGCGAGTGCCCGTGGCCGCGCTGGTCCCAGGCAAAGATGTTCACGTCGTCCGGGCCGAGTTCGTCCACCAACTCCTGGAAGCGGCCGGAGTGTTCGTGCCCGCGATGGAAGAGGAGCAACGCCTTGTCGCTGGGAACGCGAGCCGGCCAGACACGATAGAAGAGTTCCGTACCGTCCCACGTCTTCATGACGTGTTCGGTCAGCTCGCGCGTGTCGGGG
>DASPXY010001654.1:0-2769 GCA_035637055.1 Gemmataceae bacterium
TGGAAACCCATAGACGGTCCGTGCGGTATTGTACCATGCTGTGAAATCGACCGGGAGCGGGCAGAAAAAGAGATCCGCGACGGGGCGGCTTGTCCCCCAGTTGGCGGGCAGCCCGCGCGTCCGCACGATTCGCTCCAGCAAGGCCCAGAGGCTCACAAGGGCCGGCAGGCCGCTGGGAGCGCCCCAGGGGATCGTCTGCGTCGCGGCCTCGAAGGCCAATGGTTCGAGGGGCGGCTGTCGGAGGTTACCACCGGCCACGATGCGCTTCGCCAAGCCGTGGGCCGCCAACCACAACAGTAGCGAACCGAGGGCGCGGCTGTCGGCCGACTGGAAGCGCAGATCGCGCTTACCTTGCCAGGCGGCGAGCAGGCGGCTCGCGGTCTGTCCCAGCCACCCCGGCGGCATCGGCGCGTCTACTCCCCACCCTTCGGGGGGCCACCCAACGGACGCGAGCACCGTTTCCAGCGCAGCCCAGGCCGTTTGCAGCTGGGCGCGGTCGGCGGCGGATCGAGCGATCATTCGGGGGGTTGGCTCAAGGGCCAGTTCCCACAGCGGCGCCGTCTTTGCGCCGTGCGGACCGAGCCGGCCTTCTTGCCCTTCTCCCACGACCCACAGGAGCAGCAGCGCCAGGCTCCGCCGATCCTGTCCTTCCCAGCGCAGGCCCGCACCATCCGCCGGAAGTCGTTCGAGCCGCTGTCCGAGGTCCGCGAGGCGCTGCGGATTTGGCGAGATAAGGGATCGGTTGAGTCGTCCGCGGCAGGTCGTCAGCTGGTTGTTCTTCAGTTCGACGAGGCGGACGAGGGCTTTTTCGCAGCCCAGGCCCCCGCGCAGGCTGGCGGCGAGGTCAGGTAGCGCCGTCAGGGTCGCCCGTTTCGGCCAGAGGTCGGCGGCCAGCAGACCCGTCAATCGTTCCGCGGCACAAACCCACCACAGGTTGAACGCGCGGAGCAATTGCCGACTGCGCTGCCGGCAGACGAGCGGCGCCCGGTGCAGCCCCGCCAGGATGCCCTGGAACGTCCAGCGGGCGATGGGGGTGGCGGGCGTGGGGGCGGAGGCGTCATCGTGGAGGAAACGCAGACAGGCTTCCAGTGCCAGCCAGTGATGGATCTGCCGCCACGGATGACGGCCGTCCGGCCCGAGGAGCAGCGCGGCCACCGCCGAGGCATCGACCAGGCTCGGCCAGAGTCCTTGCCAGCTGGTCACGTTGCGATTCACCAGCCAGTCGCGCACGTCGCGGTAGGTGATGCCGTTCGCCAGCACCACAGGCTGGCCCTGCAGCAACTTCGAGAAGAAGTCCGCCAGGTCGATGACTGCGTTGCAGCAAACGAAGCCGCGTGCCAAACGGCGGCACTCGTCGGTCGGTGGCGTTCCCGTGAGCGGATAGCCGGCGCTGACGGCGTCTCGCAGTGCGGTCAACCATCGGGGACATTCGGGCTGGCACATGGTGTCGGCTCATCCTCGCCGGGGCAGGCGTCCGAGGTTGGCCGGGCGCCACCGGGACGGTGGATACAAGGTCTCGCTCCACGGAAGAATTGCAATCGTTCTACGGAGCACCACGCGGCGCGGGCAAGAGCCTGATCTTGCTTGCCCTTGACCTCTCCTCACGCGATACTCGTTCTTTGGGGCCGCAATCCTCGGCGAAGGAGTCTGGGAATGGCGACACAGCGGTTGACCATTGCGAGCATCGGCGGCGACGCCGGGGCGGCTGTCGAAGTGCTGTTTCGGTCCTGGCGCGCTGGCTCACTATTTAACCCGGAGGCGGTGGACCGTTTTTGCGAGCAACTGCGAGCCAACGGGACGACGCTCCCGGTTCTGTATTTCTGCGAGTGGGTAGACCGCTGGCTGATGGGCGATCTGGTACCAGGGCCAGGAGCGCTCGAAGGACGACGTTATCAGGCGACCTGTCTCACACCCAACCAGGCCCGCGAGTGGGCCAACCGATGTGGGGAGCAGTGCGACGAGGAGCAGTGGCTCGCCACCCGGCTCCGCGAAGCCGCATTGGCATGGGAGGGCGTCGCGAACGGCTGCGCGGTGCTCGGGCTCCGCGAGGTGCTCGGGGGATCAACCTTGGACGAGGAAGTCCTTGCTTCGCTTCGAGGGGTTCCTGATTGGCTCCTCGGGATCGAAGCGCAGGGTGAATCGACGTAGACCAATCACGACACCGTTGCAGGAACTCTTCGCGCACTCTCCACCGCGACCAGGCGCTACCGAACTTCGGCTCACGGGGATTGCTGTGGTATGATGCGAACACAATGGCCTGATCGGCATGGTCGGCACGACGTTCTATGCGTTCCGATCCGCACCGGAGAGGGAGAAGCAATCGAGAGACCTGTGATGGCATCCGTTACATCCTCATGGTGGTAGTTTGTCCCTTGGTGGCCGTTTGTGCAAAGAGCACTTCGCGGAAAGTGGGTTCCCATGAGCGGAGGATTTCAGGCCGGTGAAGGAGTGATGTGGTGGAGGCAGGAGCCTGGTGGCATTACGGTCCCTGTCCGGGCAACCGTCTTGGCCATCACGCCCAAGCGGATCAAGATCTCGGTGGAAACCCTCGAAGGGGCTTCGGGGGCGGTCGTCCGATATGTCACCCGTGAACACCTGCAGCCGCTTGTAGTGCCCGAGGATCTGGGATGCTTGAAAGAAAATCCGGGAGCCTTGCTCGCAGCTGTGATCCATCAAGCCACCCCTCGTCAACTCCGCCTGTTCGCCGTTGCCTGCTGCCGGAGGGAGTGGAACTGTTTCACTGAAGAGCCAAGCCGGGCCGCAGTTCTC
>DASPXY010001655.1:0-3460 GCA_035637055.1 Gemmataceae bacterium
GGCACCCGTTGCGGCGACCTCGTCTTGCCCTCGACGGGGGTCGGCGGTATAAGCGACGCCGCCTGTACGGTTTGCCAGGAAAGCGATCCAATCCGGGCACGTCTTGCGGTAGCACCTCACGCCGCGAACGGTCAAGGCCGACATCAATTAATGGGTGTACCCCGGACGGCAGACTGCGCGTCACGAGAGGAGGACGGCGATGAGATCCGCGCTTGTGTTCGGCGTTCTGGCGCTGCTCGGAGCGACGGGCCTGGTTCTTGCCCAGCCAAGCAGTGTTCCCGCGCCCCCCCAGCCGCCACCGTCCCCCGCAGCCGCCCAGCCATCCGCCTCCCGGACCATGACTGTCACTGTTCCCGAGGCCGAGGTGCGCTGCGGCCCGGGAAAAGGCTTCTATGTGACCAGCAAGTTGCGCCAGGGTGAGCAGGTCGTCGTGCTGCGCGAATGCAAGACGGACAAAAACTGGCTGGAGATTGAACCGCCGGCCGGCTCGTTCAGCTGGATCAAATCGGTCTTCGTCAAGATCACCCGGGAACTGCCGAAGTGCGCCATCGCCCGCGTCGTCGCCGACCCGGATTCGCCGGTCGCTGTCCTCGCGGGCAGCAATTTCCACAAGGAGAAGCCAAACGTCGAGGCCGCCAAGGTGTCGCGCGGCACGCAAGTCGTCATTTTGGACCGCAACCCGAACGACCCGGAAACCCTCGGCTGGCTGCCGATCGAGCCAACACCCCAGGAGGTCCGTTATATCCCGGCCGACGCTGTCAACGGGAGTTCTCCCATCCGGGTTGTAGCAACTCAGGGACCACCCTCGGGGGCCACAGGGCCGGCCGCCGACGAATTTAAGGCGAAGCTCGAACAGGCCCGCCGCTACTACGAACAGGCGGCGCGCGACCCGAGCCTCGATCCCGTTCAGCGGCAACAGGCGCAAATCATCCTGCAGAGCCTCACTGGCGGGCAAAACCTCGCCGCGCAGCAACCCGGACACCCGAGTAACACGGCGGCTACGCAAGCGCAGGGTCAGCTCGTGTCGCGCCCACCCGGAGGGACGCCGGGACAGACAACCCTCTACAACGCCCCGGCCCCGTCGGCACCAACGGTCCCCGCGACGGCGAATCAACCACGTTGGAGCGATTGGGGCCTGCTGCGCAAGACGAGCTTCCTGCGAGACGGTCAGGCGGTTTACTCGCTGCAGAACCGGCAGGGCCTACCGATGCTGTACGCCGTCCCCGAGCGCGGCAAGACCCTCGATCCGTACGTGGATCGCCAGGTCGCCCTTTACGGGTCTCTGATCTACCCGAGCGACGACAACATCCGCAACTACCTCATGACCGTGTCCTACGTCGCCCCACCGCAGTAAACAAGACGACCTTCGATCCCGGCGCCAGGGAATCCAAGGGGATGATGCTCCAAGCCCACGGGCCGCTGCCCGTGGGCTTTGCTTTCACCCCTCCCCTTCGTTCGCGATCATCCCATCCCCGTCCGGAAAGAAATGCGCGCGCCGGCGGCGCGAACAGCGTCTTCTTTCATGAGCGATGCTTATGAAAGACACAGAAGCAATTCTGGTGGTGAAGGCGCAGCGAGGCGACCGGAGCGCGTTCGAGGAACTCGTCCGGCGCACGTCGCGGTTGCTGTTTGCGCGCCTCTATCTCGAAACCGGCGACACCCATCGCGCTGAGGATCTGCTCCAGGAAACGCTGCTGCAGGCGTATCGCTCGCTGCACAAACTGGAGGAACCGGGCAAGTTGCGCGCCTGGCTGTTGACCATCGCCCACAACGTGCTGCTGGACGCGGCCCGTCGCGAGATGCGGCAGAAACGCTCGGCGCCGCTGCAGGGACTCGGGGGATTACGAGGACCGCCGCCGGAGCCTGACAAGGAGGCCGAACGCAACGAACTGCGCGAGCGCGTGCTGGCGATCCTGCGCTCGCTGCCCGAGGACTATCGCCTGCCGCTCACGCTGCGCTACATCGCTGGGGCGGACTACGAGACCATCGAAACACAACTGGGTTTGTCGAACGGCGCCTTGCGCGGCCTGCTGCACCGCGGCCTGAAACTGTTGCGCGCCCGGCTTGGGCCGGAGTTCGGCGACGACTCGGGAGAATGAGGCAACTGCGGGAGGGAGCAATGTCCGAACATCAATGGGTGAGCGAGAACCTCGCGACCTTCGTCGCCGACGGACTCGACGCCGCCGAGCGCGAACGCCTCGAACAGCACACGGCGAACTGCTCTGAGTGCGCCGCCGCCCTGGCCGATGCCCGCGCTGTGAGCGACGCTCTCGAAGAGTTGTTCGTCACGGAGCGGCCCGACGACGCCCTGGAGGATCGGCTGATTCAGTCGTTGCGTGAGCAGTCGTTGCCGTGGAGTTGGCGCCGGCTGTCGCGAACTGCGAAGGTGCTCGTGGCCGCAGCCGCGGTCATCGTCTTGACAGTCACCGGCGCTGGCCTGACCGCCCTGCTCGAAGAGGATCAGTTGAGCTTCCCCGGACACGCCAGAAACAACCCCAACCGGGTGCTGGTGGCCAAATTCCTCGATGACAGCCATTCGATGGACTTCAGGGGTGGAACGGCATTCTTCCAAGACCTTGCCGCGAGCCCCGAAGCGCTGGCGTCGAAACTCCGCGAGCAAAGTGTCGCCCGCCTGGCAACAAAAGGCGTTGTCGTCCCACCTGTCCTTGGCTACCTCGACAGCCCCGGGACGGACGCGAGAGTGACGGAACCAACCGAACACCGGCGGAACCTCGATGAAGTGGCTGGGAAAATCAGCGAGTTGAAGGGCAAGGCCGAGGAGGCCCAGCGGGTGCTCGATCGACTAAGCCGGCTGAGTGGGGCCCGCGCTATCTCTGCGGAGGAATACAACGCCGCCAAGTTGAGTGCCGAGAAGCATGCCCAGGATCTTGAGAAGTTCGTCAAGAGCGACCCCGTGGCTGCCCAGGCTTTTTCGCCCGACGGCAAGCGGCTCGCAGCCAGTGGCCTCGGCCCCGGCACGATGGCCGAGTACGCAAAGCCCCCAGAAGTACGGATCTGGGCCGCAACGACAGGGACAACCTACTACGGTCGTTCCGGGGAAAACGGGAAACTCACGACCAAATTCGAGTGGTTCGACGACGGCCGCTCGAAGACCGTGACTTATTTCAAGCCGGAGGAGGTCATGGCCACGGTGTGCCGGTCCGTGTCCCTGGTGAATCAGGACAAGGAAAAGCCAGGCACCGACGGCAAGAAGGACGGAGGAGAAAAAGCCCCCAAAGCAGATCCGAAGGCGGGCGACCCGAAGCAACAACCGCAGGCCCAGCCCGTCGGCCGCAAGATCATTCGCTCCGGCGATATGGAGTTCGAGGTCGATTCATTTGACAATGCCGTTGCCATCGTCAATCGCCTCGTGGACGCCACCAAGGGCGGCTTCGTCGCCACGACCAACAGCGACAAGCTCCCCAACGGCAAGGTGCGTGGCTCCGTCGTGGTGCGCGTG
>DASPXY010001656.1:0-6684 GCA_035637055.1 Gemmataceae bacterium
CTGCTCCAGTTGAACGCGTTGCTCCTCCAGTTGCGTTTGCAACCGGTGGCATCCGGCACAGACGCTCGTTGCTGCTTCTGCCATGCCCACGTTCTACTTTCGGCTTGCCGCATCGGCGAGATATGGCCGTGAACGCTCACGAAATAGGCGTTGCCCACCTGCATGGCTGCCGGCACCGCAAGCCGGTCGGCAAGTGTCAGCGCGCCGTGCCCTGAGAACCAGTGCAACAAGGCCGCGCGCAGCCGCGTGCCTGGAATGTAACTCTGAGCGCGGATCAAATTGCCTGCGAGGGCCGTGGCCGCCAAGTTGAGCGGCTCCAGGTTTTCCAACAGCAGCCGCACACAGGCAGTCGATGCCGTCGGGGCGGACGGCAAAGGCAGATGTTCGGGGTGCGGCTCGGCGCACAGCCGGATCTGTCCCCAGCCCCGAGTTTTCCCTCCGCCGAGGGAAGGGAGACGTTTGAGCAGCCGCACCAAAAATATCGTGTCCGGGTGAGTGGCCGCCTGAAATTGATCGTCGGCCGGGAAGCGAAGCTCGCCCTTGAAAATCAGCCCCGCGCGTGCGTGTTCGACCTGCCGGAGTGTCTGCTCCTCCGGGCGGCGGCTGCGAACTTCCCTTGCCGTAGACGCCCAGATAAGGAAATAGGGCCGTGCCGTGCTGATCGCCGTCTCGACGAGTCGGAGCGAGCGAACCTGGGCAATCCCAGCGGCGCTGGCGGCACTCTCCTCAACCGTGCGGCCTAGCAGGCGGTAGAGGCGCGCGCGGTCGCCGTCAACCTCTGCCGGCGTGGCACCGGCCTGCTGACGGACCCACAGCCAGTCCTCGCCAGCTTCACGCAAGAGGCCACGGAATGTCGAGGCCCAAACGACGGGGTGCCCCTGCCGGTCGCGGCTCTGCGTGTCATCGACAATCCCTAGCCGGCCGACCCCCGTGCCCGTGTGCAGATCCTCAAGCAGTTCAACCTCGAAGCGAATGCTAATTTCACGCACGACTCACCTCCTCATTCGCTTCTGCCTCCAGCCGCAATCTCTCCAACTCGTACAACTCCAAGAAATCGAGGAGGCGGGTCACCCATGTGTCCTTGCCTCCCCCGCGCCAGACCGACTCGCTGTGCAGGATCCCGCGCAACTGCCAGCGCACCTCATCCGGCGCCCAACGGGCGGCCCAGTCGGCTTGAAGACGCCCACGCGGGAGTGCGTGACCCAAGGCGATCAACTGACTTCGTCCGAGCCGCTCTGCGCCGCGCGCGCCCTCCGCGGCCGCGGTAGCCGTTTCGAGGAGGGCTTCCAGGGTTGCGGCGGGCTCACCCGAGGGTGCCTTCCCGAGGATTCGGTAGGGTTTATCCGACAGGACCAATGTTTCCACGCTGCCATCCGCGCGCTGCGAGCGTATCACCCCGTCGGCCTGGCGCACCTCCTTCACATTCCCGTGCCAGGCCTCCGTGATCGCTACCCAGTCCGCCGTCGAGCCGGGGGAGTCTTTGAAAGTCCGGTAGAGGCGCTTGGCACTGGCAGCCAATTCTTCGGCCAAGGCATGAGCGCGGTGGAAAGGGAATGTCCTCTTGACGATGGAAACGCCGGCCCCCACGTGTAACTGGCCGCGTTTGTCCGGCAACTGCGGCCGTGCCTCCAACTCCCGAGCATAGCGGACAAGAAACGGCATGGCGTACGCGGCATCACAGACCAGTAGCAGGTCGTCGCCCCCCAGCATCATCAGGCGGAAGGGCAATGGTCTCGATTTCCTGCCGCGGATCTTCGCTGCCAGAGGTTGGAACGTCTCCACTAAGGCGGTCACCAGGGCGATGCGGACGGTCGTGCGCATCGCGTGGAAAAAGGACTCTCCTCGGGCCTCAGCGCAGAAGAAGTCCTCGCCATCCCTTTGCGAGCGCCAGGCTGTGGATCTGGCACCGATGCCGTTTCCATCGGCCGCGATCACGGCGAGTTGGCCGCTAACCGGCGCCAATTGGAGGAAGTCCTTCGGAAACGGGTTACCCTGCAGTTCCAACCGCCGCAGCAAGTCATCGCGCAACAGCCCGAGCAAATCCTTGGACTCGCCCTTGTTGAATCGGTCGGCGGCGGCTCGCTTGGCCTTGACGGCAGCCGACACGGGAACTACTCCCTCTCCGCTTGGCTCTTCCTGCAGTTGCTCGGCCGGACCTTGCTGTGTCACGCCGCACACTTGAAACAGAGGCAGATCGAGCAGTTCCGCCCCTTTTGTGCGAGGAGGAGGCTGAGCGGTGTCTTTCTCGAACTGCCAGCCCTTCTCTCCCCGGACCAAAGGCAGCACACGGTCGGTCATGGGCAGGCCGGGAAGTTTCCGCCCGATGAGATCACGGGCTTGATCGACGAACGCTAAGGCTTTCGGTTCGGCGGGAAAGACGGCGCGAAAGTGCCCACCGTCTCGGGCCAACACGCCCAGTTCGTATGCCGTGCGGGGGTCGTCACTGTCCTCGCCTTGAAGCGGGTCTGCGCTGTTCTTTCTGGCCAACCCGAGATTCTCCAGGCTGCTCCCGACGTCATCGGGCAGGGACGCACCACAGGTGACAGCCAGCGCCGGCAGGTTATCCTCGCCCTGAAACCTTCCACCCTTGAGTTGGCCGCGCAGCACCTCGCCCATCAAGGCGTTGGCACCGATCATCGATTTCAACTCTGAAACCGCGAACAGGTACGTCTGCACGCGCTTGAATTCCAGTTTGACAAGCCAGGCTCGGACGGCGTTCACGGATCGATACCTCGCACTTGCCAGTAGGGAAGGACAAGCATCGGATTGCAGACCTAGAACAGGCGCAAGTTCCAAAGCCCCAATTCGGAGAAAGCCTCAGAGTGAGCCGAGATCAGCGTCCCTTGGGCGAGGGCCGTACTGACCACCTTCAGGCGAGATTGGGTTGGAGGAGGGCGACAGAACATATTTCTGATCCTTCCACCTTCAGGGATCAACAGACGGAAAGGAATCCTGTAGGGGTGATGTCCGTACAGGAGCAGACCTGTTCACAGGCAGGTTCTACCACGGCACCCGTCCGATTTCAACCAGTTCTATCCGGAAAAGCGGCGCGACCTGTCTGCTCTCGTGGCCAAGTCTGAGACTCAAGGGTGCCGTCAACTGCCCACAGCCTTATGACTGCTCGGAACACCGTCGGCCGTCAATTCCGCAGCAGTGAAGTTGTCCCACTGGCAGGCGGCAGCAACTTCCCAGTGCCCGTGAACAACCCAGCCATGTGCTTGCCCTGTTCGAGGCATTCGTCCGGCGGATCCTGAAGCACCTTTTTCACGGCCCCGCCGACCAGCAGGATACCAGCCGCCACCGCCGCAGATCGAATGACAAACGCCAACGCTTGCGCCAAAACGACTGGCATGGGTCGATCCTCCCTTCTCACGATGCACCTTCTCGGAATCCAGTGACCACTTCTACAAACCGCCCCTCGGCCGGTCATTGGTCCCGGTCCTGCTTTTCCACAACCAGGAGGCGGAAACTGGTCCCACCCGAACTGCTGCTGACCCTGCCGTTGGGATGATGGGTCACGGACGGTTTGTGTTCCTCGTATCGGGCGACTTCGACCTTGTAGCCGCATCCGGCGAAGCAGAGAGTGCTGACCAACAACGCGCAATTCGCAACATGCACGACCCGATTTCGCATCGTAATCATCTCCCTCTTCCGTTCTGTATTGGCCAGCATGCTCCCCGCCTCCCAAGAGAAGAACGCTCGTTCTGGCGACAGAATGTCAGAAAAAACCGAAAAGGTGACTTCAGCCTTGCCGGGCCAGTCTCGTTCATCGTGGGTAGCGGGGAGCGAGAACGGCACTTCTTCCTTGATTGACCCTTGGTCACCCCGAGCGCCTTCATTTTCCCTGGATGTCGCGAACGAAGTCGAGGTCGCCCAGCAAATGCCGGCCGCGCGACATACGCGTCGATAGTCGGTTTCGCGTCCAGCCCAGCGCGGCCGCCAGAACATCGCCGCGTTCCTCTCGTGTGTCACCCTCACCGAAGCCAGCCAGAGGAAACGGCGAGCGGAGGCCGCACGCCGCCACCGTCTGCCACCATGTCACGGCGGGAACCTTGCGCCACAGGAGACCGAGCGACAACAGCACCAAGCGGTCGGCTGGCTTCCAGGCGCAGATTCGGGCGAGGTCTGCCGCCGAGAAAGGCGCCTCCAGGTCGGCCGCCACCTCGAATGCACGCAGATCCAGCCCAGCCGATACGTCTTCTCGCCCTTCGGGGTGCAACTGGTCAGCCCGGTGGCGTTCGTCCCGACGAATGAGGTCGATCAGACGATTCGTCAGCACGCGCCGGCACCAGCCCACAAAATGCCCCTGAGTTGTCTTGAAGTGGTCCAGTCGGCACAGGACGTGGGAGATAGCCTCATCGAGCAGATCGCGCCCGGCCTGGCCAGCGTCCGCCGCAACGCGGCAGGCGATGCGGCGAATGACCGGAACCAAGGATCTACGGGCCTGCTCGCGCAGGTCTTCCGGTAGGTTGGTATCCAGGGCGCAGGCGGCCATCACCGTGGGATCATTCGAGGTAGTCGAGGAAGTGACGAACATGGTACGTGCTCCGACAGCGCGACCGGGACGGCCTCTCCGCAGAGGTCGCCGATCAGCGGCCGCAACCTGTGTCGTTGTCACGGGCCCTTCCCTTGTGGTGCCGCCCACTCAAGTAGGCGGCTCGGAAGGGAACCGATAGCACGTACCTTCTGAGTGTCGTCCGTCCGGCCTCAGTGTCAGAGGCAGGAGAAGAGTCCGACGGACCGGACGGCACTCAGGGGTAGCGAGAAGTAGACACCGCCGCCCGGAACGGGTTCGCACGGAATCGCGCGTTTCCCCATGAGACTCTGAAAACCTCGCGGGCTGTCCGAACACGTGAGCGAATTGCTGTCATGAGAGTGCCTTTGGCGGCGTTCTCGAAATGTGGGAGCGACGAACCTGGCAGATCGGAGACAGGAGAGGAGACGCACGATGAAGCCCGATGGGATGCTGGTCGAACCGAAGTTCCTCGCTCGGGCCTGGCGGCACATCGCCAGGCGCGGCGGGCACAATGCGCTCGCCGACGCTGGGACGCAGGAGCCGGCGCTCGCCGCGTACCTCCGCGAGAGCCTCGCAGCAGCTGTCGGCAAGTTGGCCCTGACAGGGGCGCCGACCCCCGTCGTCCAGGGGATTCACGAGGAGTTGCTGACGGTCGCCCTGACCTGCGTCCAGGCGCTGCGGCAGGGCCACTATGCGTTGTGGAAGGACACGCTGACCGGCACGCCGTTGGCCCGGCTGGCCGAGGAATTCGAGGGGCCGCCGCGGAAGGGGCGGGGGCAGTCCCGTCGCAACAAGCGACCTGATGTCGGTCCAGAGGAGGATGGCCTGGTGCCGCCTGATTGAGCGCCGTGATTGCCGGCCTGTTTCGGCGGCCAGTCCAACCGAGCGCTCCCCGGAGGCCGCGCGTCTTGCCCGGCCGACGATAATTTGTTCGGACCCGTGTAACATTTCCGCGCGTCGTGACAAGTCATCGGTGTGGTGTGTCGCGAAAGGAGTAGCAACCCCTCATGATCCCGGCCGTAACGCAATCCCACGCCGCGGCCCCGGCCGACCCGGTGCAGGCGGCCCTGGATGACCCGGAGGTGCGCAGCGGACTGCTCGATCACGCCCGGGCCATCCTGACGCGGTGGCTGGGCAACCGACCGGCCGCCGTCCGGGAGGAAGCAGCCGCCGAGGCGGTCCAGGAAACCCAGCTGCGGGCGCTCCAGAAACGCCCCGAGTACGACCCCGCCGTCGGCCGCATCCGGGGTTGGCTGCACGGGATCATGAACAAGGTGCTATTCGAGATCGCCCGGTCGTTGTGCCGGCAGCCGGCCCAGGCGCTGGCGGACTCCGCCGCCTGGGAGCAGCTTGCCGCCGACCTGACGCCACAGGCCGCCGAGGCCGTGCCGGACCGCCTCGCCGCGGCCGAGTACCTGGACCGGCTGCCCGCCGAGTATCGGCAGATGTTGCAACTCCGCTTTTACGACGGTCTGAGCCACGAGGAGATTGCCGTCCGGCTGGGGATCAGTCCGGGAAACGCACGCGTCCGGCTGTGCCGCGCCCTGAGCGCAGCGAAAGCCCTTGCAGGGGTGAACCCCAGGGAGGAACGGCCATGAATCCGACCGATCCGCGCCTCCGCCTGGACCTCGCCGCCGCCCGCTACCTCGATGCTCTGGAGCAGGACGACTTCGACACGACGGCCGCTCTCTGGCAGTTTGCACAGGCGGATCCTGAGTTGGAAGCCGTCCTCCGCGAAGTCCATGTGGGCCTGATCGAGGAACAGACCTACGAGGCGACGGCTGCCGCCGCGGCGGCCTTGACTGCGGCCGTGGAAGCCCATCTGCCCAGCGCCGAGATCCTTCGCCCGTCGGCCGCCGTGGTCACCGTGGCGGACGTGGCGGACGAGTTGTTCCGGCACGCCCCGAACCGCCTGCCGGCCGAGGCCCACCTACTCAACGAAAGGCTGCGGGAAACCTCGGAGCCACTGCCGCCGAACCTTGGGCTGCCGCAGTTGACGGCGTGGGCAGAGGCCCTGTTCGGCCTGGCCCCACCGACATACTGGAAGGCGTTCCGGCAAGCGGCCGTGAAGCTCGAACTCCGGAGGGCTGCCGAGGCCGAGTACCAGCTGGCCGCCCGCCGTGCTTTCAGGTCGGAGGACAAGCCATGACCAACGCCGTGGCGTCCAA
>DASPXY010001657.1:0-6536 GCA_035637055.1 Gemmataceae bacterium
CCGTGCCGACGGAAACTCCATCGAGGATTGTAACCCGCAGACCGCGACCAGGGCAAAGGAGAACCGACGAAGCATGCCGCAAATCGTCAATGTGATTGAACTGCCCTTGCCGGTGGCCGACGTGTTCGCGTTTTTCCTGCGCCCCGCGAATGTCCTCGCCCTGTCGCCGCCGGAGTTGCATTTGGAGTTGGTGGACGGCCCCGACCTGCTCGCACAGGGGAAACGTGTGACCTGGAAAGGCCGTCGCTGGGGCATCGCGTATCGGATCGTCACCGAGGTAACGACACTGGAAACGGACGCCCTGATCGTCGAGGAGCAGCGGCAAGGGCCACTCCGCAAGTGGAGCCTCACCCGTCGCTTCGAGGCCATTCCGCAAGGCACACGGCTAACCGAAGAGATTGCGTTCGAGCCGCCGGGCGGTCTGCTTGGCTTGACGGTCACGGCCAGCGCGATCGAGCAAGACCTCGAAACCGCCTTCGCCCATCGTGCCCGCAAACTCCCCGAACTGCTCGGGTTCACGCAAGCGCGATCGGATTGAGCAACAGATCGAGACTGCGGTGCAGGTCGTCCATCTTTTCGGCGGGAAGCACCGGCGTCGCTCCCTCCGTCGGCAACTCGCGCTCCAACTCGACCCAGCTGCGGCAACCCTGGTAATAGGCCGTGTCCGGCAGCTCGAACGCCTCCGCCGCTCGCCAGACGCGCACCGGCAGCACGAACAGGCCGGGCGTACGGTAGGCGAAGCGTTTGCGGACAGTCTCTTCCGACCACAGGTGCAGATGGGCCAGCAGCAGCACCGATACCAGGCTATGGACGTGGTAAATGCCGGTGACCTCGGCGAAGTGCGTCAGGCGCACCTTGCCGCTCGGCGGGCGCTCCAGTTCAACCTGTTCCAGCAGCGGCAGCGCCTCGGGACGCAGCCCGGCGGGCTGTTGCTGGTGCGTCCAGGTCGGGAACAGCCAGAAGCGCGTGTGTTCGATCGCGAAATTGTCGTCGGCCTCGGCTATGCCGCCCTTGCGCAGAATCAGCGCCTGCTTGCCCTCCGCGAGAGCCTTGCAAATGACCGCCCACTCCTTGAACGCATGTTTCAACATGGATCGATTCTCCTCGGGGTGTTTGCTAACCCGCAAGCGGGCCACCTCACCAGACTCGTTCGCTCGTCGGCTCGCGCAACATCAAATCGTCAACGGCGGCGCGGGGATCCTTGTCCTCGTAAAGGACGCGGTAAACCTCCGTTGTGATCGGCATGGCGATCCCCATCTTCAGCGCCCGATCGTGGACGCTGCGCGTCGTGTATACACCCTCGGCGAGCATGTTCATCCGCGCCAGGATCTGCGGCAATTTCTCGCCACGCGCCAGGCTCTCGCCGACGTGGCGATTGCGGCCGTGGCGGCTGATGCAGGTCGTGATCAAATCGCCGATGCCCGCCAGGCCGTGGAACGTCTGCGGGTCGGCGCCGAGGGCCACGCCGAAACGCGCCATCTCCACCACGCCGCGCGTCAGCAAGGCCGCCTTGGCGTTGTCGCCGAAGCCCAGGCCGTCGCCGATGCCCGCGGCGATACCGATGACGTTTTTTAGCGCCCCCGCCAACTCGACGCCGGCAACGTCCAGATTGGTATAGACGCGAAAGCGGTCTGTGCTAAAACGTCGCTGAATCCAGCGGGCCAGGTCCAGGTCGGCGCTGGCCACGACAACGCTCGTGGGCTGGCCGCGGCCGACTTCCTCGGCATGACTGGGGCCGCTCAGCACCGCCAATCGCTCCACGCCGACTTCCTGCCGCAGGATGTCCGTCGGCCGCGCGAACGTCTCGACCTCCAGTCCCTTGGCGAGACTGACCATGGGCACGTCGCGATAGAGCGCGTGGGCGATGCGGCGCACCGTCGCCCGCAGGTACACCGTTGGCACGGCGACGATCACCAGATCGGCGTTCACAACGGCCTCGCTGACGTCGCTCGTCAGCAAGACGCTGGGCGGGATCGGCACTCCGGGGAGGAGGCGCACGTTCTCGCGGCGCTCGCGCAGGACGCCGGCGTTCTCCGGTCGAGCGCTCCAGAGGGCGACATGATGCTGCGAATCCTGGGCGAGGACCAGACTGACGGCGGTGCCCCAGGCGCCCGCGCCGAGGATGGCAAAGTGGGTGGACATGGCGCGGGCTCCTTTCGGGGAGTGCCGAGTACGAGGTACGAAGTACCGAGTACGGAGTACGAAGAAAGAACGGCTCTCACCGCTTCGGATTGGGTACTCGGTACTTCGTACTTTGTACTCGGTACTGACATTATAGGCGTTCTGGTCCTACCACATGCCGCGAAGGGGATTCGACGGAACTGCAATGGAAATCTCGAAGTCGATGGCCCCGTCCTGCCGATGCAGGGAAAGAACACTCGCGACAGAATGAGAGTGCCCGACGGTCCATCGCGAGCCCACTCCGCCTGATCGACCCACGTCCCGGCGGGGCTCTCCAGGGCTTTCGATTGACCGTCACGCTACAGGGAGGTATCTAATGGCTGCGCATCTCCGTGTTTACCCCCAGACGCAGGAAACCTGTACCGAGGCGCAGGAGCCGACGGTGCGGGTGAGCCTGCGCGACCTGCTGCCCCTCGTGGCGCTCGCTCAGCGACGAAATTACCTCTGGCTGCAAGACTTCCTTGATGACGAGGTCTGTATCACCGCCGACCTGTACGAAATCCTGCGAGCCTTCCGCTCTTATCGGCCCTCGGCGTGACGCCTTGTGAAGGAAAAAGGCAAAAGGAAAAAGGAAAAAACGACGCCGGTTGTCAGGTCTTCTTTTTCCTTTTGCCTTTTTCCTTTTGCCTTCTTCGGTGACAGCCGCGCAGAATAGCTCCGGTTTGCTCCTCTTCAATCGAACCGGAGGACCGGGCATGGGCGCGCGGCTGAAAGAACTGCTGGCACAGGGCAAACTGGTGCGCGTCTTTGGCGCCGGTCAACTCTGTCATCCCAAGTTGATCGAGATCGTCGGCCTGCAAGGCGGCTACGATGCCGTCTGGCTCGACCAGGAGCACGCGGGGCTGTCGATCGAGCAAATCGAGCATTCCGTCCGCGCTGCCCGGCTTGCCGGCCTTGACTCGTTTGTGCGACTTGCGCCGACGGATTACGCCACGGTCATGCGGCCGCTGGAGGCCGGCGCTGGCGGCGTCATGGCCGCCCAGGTGCGCGGCGTTCGCCAGGCCGAGGACGTGATTCGCTGGGCACGCTTTTATCCTCACGGTCTGCGCGGCGTCAACGGCACGGGCGTGGACGGCCGCTACGGCACCCTGCCTCTGGCCGAGTATTTCCGCCGCGCCGACGCCGACACTTTCATCGCCATTCAAATCGAGCACATCGAGGCCGTTGAAGAAGTCGAGCAGATCGCCGCGCTGAAAGGCGTGGACGTACTGTTTCTCGGCCCCGCCGACCTGAGCCAGTCGATGGGCATTCCCGGCGAATGGGAACACCCGCGGCTGTGGCAGGCGTTCGAGCGCGTGGCCCGTGCGGCGCGGGCGAACGGCATTCACTGGGCGGTGCTGCCGGCGAGTGCAGCTCACGCGAAGCGCTACGTCGATCTGGGCTGTCGCATGCTGTCGCTTGGCCTGGATGTGTGGGCGGTGCAGCGCGGTCTGAAGGCGTTCCTCGCGGAGTATGCCGCGATCGAGCCGTGACTCTACAACCTTGGAGACAACGATGCGTCACGTCCTTGTGTGCGTTCCGCTCCTGATCGGGTTCGGAACCGCCGCGGCCTGGGCCGGTGGGGACAGCGAGATTGTCCCGCAGGGGGCAACCCTTGAGAAGGTCGCGAGCGGCTGCCGCTTCACCGAAGGCCCCGCGGCCGACGCCGACGGCAACCTCTTCTTCACCGACTCGCCCAGGAACCGCATCATGGTCCTGCGCCCGGGCGGCAAACTCGACGTTTGGAACGCCGACAGCCGCGACGCCAACGGCATGCGCTTCGACGCCCGCGGCCGCCTGGTCGCCTGCTGCGGCGAAGACGGCGCCCGGGCCGTGGTGCGCTTTGAAAAGGACGGCAAGCGAACGATCCTCGCCGATCGCTACAACGGCAAACGCCTGACCGCCCCCAACGATCTCTGCTTCGACCGCCAGGGGCGCGTCTACTTCACCGACCCCTGTTACGGCCGCAAGCCCGCCGACGGTCAGGAACGCTTCGCCGTCTATCGCATCGAGGCGGCCGGCGGCGAACCGATCCCCAACAAGGTGACCCGCGTTATCGACGACGTCGATACCCCGAACGGCATCGCGATTTCTCCCGATAACAAGACCCTCTATATCGCCGATAACGCCGCACGCAAGAACGGCCCGCACACGCTCGTCGCCTACGACATTTTCCCGGACGGCACCTGCAAGCGGCGGGCGGTGCTGCACGATTTCCGCGAGGGCCGCGGCATCGACGGCATGGTGCTCGACACACGCGGCAACATCTACGCGACTGCCGGCAGCGGCAAGCAGACCGGCGTCTACATCTTCACGCCGACGGGGACACAGCTCGGTTTCATCCGGACGCCCGAAACCGCCACGAATTGCACCTTCGGCGACAAGGATCTGCGGACGCTCTACATCACCGCGGGGACATCGGTCTACAAGATTCGCCTGAACGCGACAGGCTTTCTCTCTTATCCACCGATCACGGGCGACGGCGCGAAGCCCAAGAAGGGCCAGGCCCAACCTCTAACTCGGCTCACGGACTTCGCGACGATCAAGGGCATCCGCTCCGCCCTGCTGTCGCCGGATGGCCGCGACATTGCCTACATGGTGGCGGTGACGGACTTGAAAGCCAATCGGGTCCGGACCGAGTTGTGGCTCGTCCCCGTGGCCGAGGGAGAACCGCGACGGCTTGCGCTCGACACCGAGGCGATCGCGCAAGTGCTGTGGTCGCCGCGTGGCCGCCAGGTCGCCGTCGTCGGCGCCGTCCGCGTGAACGCCTTGCCGGAAGGAGTGGCAACGCAACTCTGGGTCGTGGACGTCACCAACGGGCAGAGCAAACGGCTGACGCGGATCGATCGGAGCAACCACTACCTCGCTCACCAGGGGGCGAGCCTGTGCTGGTCGCCTGACGGCGCCTTCCTGGCGTACCTTGCCGCGGACGAGGCTCGGCGGCCGCCGGACGGTGGGCCGATCGTCGTGGACCGCATCCAGTACAAGACGCGCACCGCTTTCTCCGACAATCGCCGGACGCACATCTGGACCGTCGAGGTGGGGACAGGAAAAACGCGCCAGCTCACGACCGGCCGTTACGATGAGCATTCCATCGACTGGTCGCCGCGGGGCGATGAGATTGTTTTCTGCTCCAACCGCGGCCCCGACCCCGACGCCAACCTAAATAACGATCTGTATATGGTCAAAGTCGCCGATGGCACCATCCAGCAACTAACACGCACCGCCGGCAACGAGATGAGCCCGGTCTGGAGCCCCGACGGCCGCTCCATCGCCTACATGATGACCAAGCGCGCCGCCACCACGATCGACAGCGTTGCCGAGGACGATCACGTCTGGCTACTCGATCGGGAGAGCGGCAAGGCACGCGAACTGACGGCGGAACTGGATCGGCGGTGCGCTCATGTACGTTGGGCTGCGGACGGCAAGACGGTGTACTTCCTCGCCCGGGACCGAGGTAAGAGCCTGATCTACCAGATCCCGGCCGCGGGCGGCAAGGCGACTCCGCTGTTCGATGTCGCCGGCATGGTGACGAGCTTCTCCCTGCCGAAGTCAGGTCGCGGGGCCTGCGTCCTCTCGACCCCGCTCAAGCCGGCGGAGGTCTGGACGTTCGACAAGACTGGTGGCGTTCCGGTCATGCGGACCCGTCTCAACGTCGAGGCGGTCGCCGGCTGGCGGCTCGTGGAACCACAGCCGGTGAGCTGCAAGACCTTCGACGGCACGCCGGTCCACGGGTGGCTGATGCGGCCGCACGGAGCGAAGGCCGGCGCGAAGGTGCCCGTGATCCTCTCCGTCCACGGCGGCCCGCACAGCATGCACGGCCTGCAGTTCTCGGCGACCTTCCAACTGCTTGGTGCGCGCGGTTACGCGGTGCTGTTCCTCAATCCGCGCGGCAGTAACGGCTACGGTCAGCGCTTCAGCGACGGCTGCGTCAACGACTGGGGCGGCGGCGATTACAAGGATCTCATGGCAGGCGTGGACCACGTCCTGGCCAAGTACCCCGAACTGGATGGCGGACGGCTCGGAGTCACCGGCGGCAGTTACGGCGGCTACATGACCAACTGGATCATCACGCAGAGCGATCGTTTCAAGGCTGCGGTGACCTATGCGAGCCTGAGCAACCTGATCAGTTTCTACGCGACCAGCCTGTATCAGGATCTCATCCACGTCGATTTCCAGGGCGAACCGTGGGATCGCTACGATCTCCTCTGGGAGCGTTCGCCGCTCAAGCACATCAAGCGTGCGACAACGCCGACCTTGATTCTCCACGGTGAAGCAGACAATGACGTCCACATCACGCAGTCGGAAGAGTTGTACACGGCACTGAGGCGGCGCGGGGTCGAGACGGTGTTTGTCCGCTATCCACGCGAGGGACA
>DASPXY010001658.1:0-7449 GCA_035637055.1 Gemmataceae bacterium
TAGGGCCGTCCGCAGGTCGGCATCGGGCAGCACCGGATTGCCGATCAGATCGTTCAACTCGGCATAGAAGGCGCCGTTGCGATAGAAGTCCACCGTGCCGTCGGCCAGGCTCAGGCGCGTATGATTGTGCCGCGCCGTCACCCGCGTCAGTTGCAGGCGATCCTTGTGGTAGCGGAAATGCCCGGTCAGGTCGTCCAGGGCGTAGCGGAAGAACGTCGGCTCGATCGCACAGCCACGCACATCGATCGCCACGTCGAGATCGTCGTCCTTGCCGGGGACGCGGTCGATGTGGGCCGCGAAGTTCAACCGTCCCCGCGGCGCGAACGTGTCCCACGCCTTCGCCAGACCTTCCATCTTCGCTTGAAGTGCCTTTTTGAGATCGCCATCGAGCGGTATATCCTTGCCGCTGATATCGAGGATCAGTCGCCCTTCCGACGATTTCTGGCCAGGAGAGCCAAGCAGCGGGACAGGGCTTCTTCCCCCCTCTCCCGCCAGGGGAGAGGGGAGACAAGACCGCGGCCGGTGGGACGCTGCCACCGCGGACGAAGACCTCGCCGCCGTTGTGCGTGCCGCGGCAATCGCGCAGCTCCCAGTGGGTCGGGTACACGTCCAGGCAGCCGGTGATATTTTCGAGCAGGAGAGGGAAGTAATTCCAGCGTACCGAGGTGTCGAAGAAGCGGACATGATAGGTGCATTGCACCCCCTCGACGTTGGGCGTATGGACGATGAGCGCCCGGCCGTCGGCGCGGCCGACAGCGTGGAACGACAGCGCCGTCGTCTTCAGTGGCTCGGGCAGGGCCTTGATTAACTTCTCGTCCAGCGGAATGCCTGTCGCAGTGATTTCCAGGCGCGCGTCGGCGTCGAGGTTGTAGCCATTCCAGAAACCGGTCAGGGTCAACGGCTGCGGGCCGGAGTAGCCCTTGACGTCCACCTCGGTGAGTTGCTTGAGCGCGTCGTACTTGACGCTGCCGGTGATGTTCTCGGCCGGATACTTGAAATGGCGGTAGCAGACGCGGATCCCCTCCGGCGCCAGGGTGTACTGTTGCCTGTGCCACTGGCCAGCCTGGCGGACCACGTGTGCCGTCACGCTGGCCGGGCCGGAAGGCTGGAAGTCGCGGAAGAGATTTTGCATGCCCTCGGGCAGACACGCACAGAGGTTCCCATCCAGCGGCAGATGATGAACGGTGACGGCGATCTCGCAATCCTGATCGATATTGGGAAGCTGGGCGGCTCCCTTGAGCAGTTCGAGCCGTGTGGCGCCGGAGTCGGCGGTCAGATGGTCCACGGTCAAATGGCCGTTGGTGCAACGGGCGCTGGCCTGGAGGTTCTCCCAGGGTAGCGGCAACCGCGGGTGACGCACCTTGCCGGCGCGGATGCTGCCCTGGATGTCGTAGGAGAAGGGCCGGCCGCTGCCGGGCTGGTAGTCGAGTTCGGCCTTGAGGTCGGCCAGGCCGTCGAGGTGCAACGCGGCCAGCGTCCTGTCGCGGCAATACGCCGCCGCACGTTGCACCAGGAGCGGCGTCAGGCGCAGGCCGGCGACCTGCACCGAGAACGAGGCGGCGTGGCTCTGGCGCTCCCAACTCCCGCGCAATTGGAGCATACCCGCGATCTCTGATGTCCCCGATCCCTCGATGTTGATGATTTCCGGCGGGTCATTGAGCAGGGTCAGGTTGACATCATTGATTTCGACCGGAGGCATGCCGGGGTGGGCCAGGCAATCCTCAAGGATGAGTGTCCCCTGCTCGACGACGACGGTGGGGTGCGCTCCGGCGGAGGGCTGCACGCTGGTGAGTCCTTCGAGGTTCCAGCGGCCATCGCGGCCGCGCTGCACGCGCACTCGTGGCTGCGTCAGGACCACCTTGCGAAAGCTGAACTGCCCGTCGAGCAGGTGTTCCTTGTCGTGGTAAAGCACGGCGGTGGGGATGTGGGCGAATTCGAGTTGTTCGGGGTCGTCGCGGCGGGTCAGGCGAAGTTCGCTCAGGACAATACCGCCGAAGAGATGCAGTCGGGCGCTGTCGAGCGAGATATTGGCACCCGGGAACAACTCCTGCAGTTTCGCGATGACCTGGGCGCGCACGACGGCAGGGTCGGTCCAGCGCTGGTAGAGCAGGACGACAGCGATACAGCCGCCAATCACGCTGAAGACCAGACCTCGGACGAGGAGTTTGCGCCAGGACATGAGTTCGCTCTTTGGCCAGAGGACAAGATCCGGGAGGGCGAGGCTCCTGCCGAGCCGCTCTCCTGAGTGGCTCGGCAGGAGCCTCGCCCTCCAAGGTTCTGTTCCCTGTCCACTCTTCCTGTTCTCGGTTCCCTGTTCCGCTCCGGCGGGCGGGATAGTACGGGAAAGGCTTGGCGCGGTCAACGACACTTGGCGGCGCGGCGTTTGCCCGTATGCTAGGACAGCGAGGGTATCTTCTCCCTGCACTCCGCGTGGGGTGAGCATCACACTTGTGGGTTGCCCTGAAGCGGGCAAGTGACACAGTTGGGGCGATGGTATGAAAACGCCTGCATTACTGATGGGCGCGGCAATCCTGTTATTCGGGGCAACCCTGAGAAGCGGAGCGCAGGTGGAGCCTGGCGACCCGAAGAAACGGTTTGTGAAAGTGGAACTGGCTCCGTTCGAGCATCGGGAGTATTCGGGCAGGTTTGTTGCCGACAAACGCAGTATCGCCATTGCCCTTGGGGGCAACCGGAGCAACCTGGCGCTGTATGTCTTCGACGCGCACGGCAATTGCGTGGGTCGCGACGATGACCTGAGCCTGATCTCCCGCGACGACCTCGCGGCGGAATGGATCCCGGCACAGACAGGCCCAATTAGCATTCAGGTGAAAAGCCTGGCGCGGGTAGCCAATGTGGTCACGATGGTGGTGCGGCAGGATTGAGGTCCGGCGGGCGCTGTTTCGCAAAGGAGACCAGATGATTCGCTGCATCGCGTTGGCCGTGCTGGTGGGAGGGGTTGTGCTGTGCGCTCGTCTGAGCGAGGCGAGCCCACTCCAGGGAACCCTGATCTTCGATGCCAGGAACGGGGGCCAGGTGGTTGGCAAGTGGTCCCGGACGGTGAAGTTCAAGGGTGGACAGCGCGCTTGCGTCGTCGTCATGGGCGACCACCGGCCGATTGTGCCGATCACGCTGGAGATTGTGGACGAGGCGGGCAAGCAGGTGGCTTTTGATGCGCCGGGAAAGGGCATCGATGCTTCCGATGCGCCGGGCAACGACATCGCCGCGGTGATCTGGTATCCGCCCCGCGATGGCGATTACACCATCCATATCGGCAGCCCCGGCGTCGAGTACAACGACTGCTGGATCGCGATTCGCTGAGTGCTGGTTGCTTCCCTCTTGGCGCGGGGAGAGTGAACGCAAGCCCGAAGCGCCAGCGCCGGGACACCCACAAGCCCGGAGCGCCAGCGACGGGACCGTCCCGTCGCTCACTTGTACATCGTCTGGTTCATCGTGCCGCTGCTGTAGACGTTGGGATCGATCATCACGTTGACGCACGCCGCCTTGCCCGCGGCGCGGGCGCGCTCCAGCGCCGGCCGAATGTCCTTCGGCTCGGTGACGTGTTCGCCGTGGCCGCCCAGCGCCTCGACGACTCGATCATAGCGCGTCGGCGCTAGCAGGTTCGCAATGTCGCCGCGGGCGGTGCCGTACCGGGCGATCTGACCGTAACGGACCTGGTTCCACGCCGCGTTGTTGCCGACGACGCTGACGATCGGCAGACGGAAGCGCAGGGCGGTGTCGAACTCGAAGCCGTTGAAGCCGAACGCGCCGTCGCCGAAGAGGATGAACGCCTCCTTGTGCGGCTGAGCCAGCTTCGCGGCGATGGCGAACGGCATGCCGACGCCGAGCGTCCCCAGCGGTCCCGGGTCGAGCCACTGTCCTGGCAGATAGGTTTGCACCACACTCGCACTGATCGTGACGATATCACCTCCATCGCCGATAAAGATAGTATCCTCCGTCATGAAGTCGTTGATTTCCCTCGCCAGGCGCAGCGGGTGGATCGGCACCGCGTCGGAGTTGAGCAGCGGCAGCTCCTTCTCCAGCGCGCGTTGCTCGGTAGCGCGGAGGTGGTCTAGCCAGGCCTTGCGACGCTCGGCGGGCACCTTCCCGACCGCAGCCGCCAGTTGGCCCAGCACCGCAGCGGCGTCGCCGGTGATGCCAATGTCCACGCCGCGATTGTGGCCCAGTTCGCCGTAATCGAGATCGACCTGGAGGATCTTGGCCTCCGGGGCGAGACGTTTGCCGTAGCCGAGGCGGAAATCGAACGGCGTGCCGAGGACGAGGATCACGTCGGCGCGGGCCAGCGCCTCACGCCGCGACTGCACGAACAGCAGTGGATGGCCCGGCGGCAGCGACCCGCGTGCGGCACCGTTGAGATACACCGGCAGGCTCGCCCCTTCCGCGAGCGCACGCAGCTCCACAACGCCACGGCATTGCCAGACTTGACTGCCCGCCAGCACCGTCGGCCGCTGTGCCCCGGCCAGCAGCCGCGCCGCCTCCTCGACGAGTTTGACGTCGCCGTACGTTTTGCCGATCGAGCGATACTTTCCCGGATCGACAACGGCCGATTCGGGGACGGGCGTAAAGAGGACGTCCGCGGGAATCTCGACGAACACCGGACCGGGCCGCCCGCTGTACGCCTGGCGGAAGGCCATGCCGAGGATCTCGGGGATGCGCTCGGTGTGGTAGACGGTCGTGGCGAACTTCGTGATCGGCTTCATCAGGCCGACGTGGTCCAGTTCCTGCAACGAGCCCATCTGAGCCTGCTTGAGCGGCCCCTGTCCGCCGATCAGCAGCATCGGCACCTGGGCACGCCAGGCGTTGGCGACCGCGGTGACGGCATCTGTCGTGCCGGGGCCAGCGGTGACGACGGCACAGCCGGGAATGCCCGTCAGGCGCGTCCAGGCGTCGGCGGCGTGGGCGGCCGACTGCTCATGGCGGACATCAACGATGCGGATGCCGGCATCGGCACAGCCATCGTAAATGTCCATGATGTGGCCGCCGGAGAGGGTAAAGATGGTCTCGATACCCTCGGCCTTGAGAGCGCGGGCGACGAGATGGCCGCCGGTGATGGCCTGGGTAGTTGCCTGCGTTTCGCGCTGGACCGCGGTGGCCATGACATGCTCCTGTCACACGCTAGGTCTTGGTGGATGTCGCCTGCTGTTCCGCCACTCGTCTGCCGTTCTCTTTGCTCGTCTTGCGGAGGTAGGCGGCGTGCAACTCCTGGAACGTTCGGGTCAACTCGTCTTCGCACCCGGCGCCCTGGGCGTAGTCAAAGAGGATCGCGACAAACACGTCGTCCGGGTAACGCGCTGTGTCGTTCGCCAACAGATGTGCCAGTTGGTTGGCTATCCGGTGCTGGAATTCGTTACTTTGGCGAAGCCGTGCGATCACCTGCGTGGGATCGGGCAGCATCTCGGGGTAGGCGGATCGCGCCCAGACTGTGGCCTCCGCCGCCAAGATCCCGAGGAAGCGGGCCTGCCCGGCAACGGGCAGGCCCGCGAACGCCTGCTGGGCTTCTACGAGGGTCATGGAATAGCTCCTTTTCTACTCAAAAAAGTCGTCAAACCACGGGCTGGAAGCCTTCGGGGGTTCGACGAGTTCCCAGAGTTTGTTGAGATCGTAGCCGTTCTCCTCCAGACATGTTACGCGGGTGTTGCCATTCATAATGGTGCCATCGGCCTTGAGCATCAGTGTACCGACTTCCCTCGTCCCTAATCGCCCAGTTTTCAGAGAAGCCAGAATGACCGCTACCGACTGCTTCCGCCAAAAGGCGAGGGATGCGGCAGACAGGGTACTGTCGGGATGCAACCGATGAGGTGTAGGCCATGACGCAGTGGGCGGCGGCAATGGGTCGGACGGCGGATCGGTGGACGAACTCCCCACATTCGCTCCTCTTCGTGAGAACGGTAAACCGGGTTCTTCACGCGCGCCGGGTAGCTGACTGAAGGAACGCCGCTGCGACGTGCCGCCGCTGAATTTTGCCAGTCGCCGTGCGCGGCATCTCTTTCGCCAGATAGATCACTTTCGGCACCTTAAATGATGCTAACCGATCCTGGCAGTGGGCTTGCAACTGCTCGACGGTTGCCTCGCCCTTGAGCACCACCGCGGCATGCACCTCTTCGCCGTACTTGGCATCGGGGGCGCCGAACGTCGCCGCCTCCGCGACGGCCGGGTGCGCCAGCAGCACCGCGTCCACCTCCAGGGGGGAAATCTTCTCGCCGCCGCGGTTGATCAGTTCCTTGATGCGGCCGATCAGTGTCAAGTAGCCGTCACCATCGAGAACGCCGCGGTCGCCGGTGCGGAACCAGCCGTTGGTGAACGACGCCGCGTTGGCCGTCGGGTTGTTGTGATAGCCCGGAGTCACGTTGGGGCCGCGCACCACCACCTCGCCCTGCGCCCCGCCCGGCAGCAGGTTGCCGGCCTCGTCCATGATGGCGACATCGACATTCGTGCCGCGGCCAACGGTGCCGGGCTTGCGCGTCCCGGGCGGCAGCGGGTTGGAAGTCATCTGGTGGGCCGCCTCGGTCATCGCGTACGCCTCCAGCACGGGGGCGTCGAAACGGCTCTCCAGCCCCGCCAGCGTTACTCCTGCCAGGGCGGCGCTGCACGAACGAATGAAGCGAAAGCCGGGGTGTGCGGGCGCACCGTCGGCGTCGGCACGGGTCAGCAGGATTTGATGGATCGTCGGCGCCGCCGAGTACCAGGTGACGCGGTGAGCGCGCGCCGCGGGCCAGAAAGCGCCGGCGCTGAAGCGGGGCGGCACGACCACGGTGCCGCCGGCGAACAGCGGGGCCAGCGTGGCGCCGATCAGGCCGTGGACGTGGAACAGCGGCATCACCACGAGGCCGACGTCCTCCGGCGTCAGGCGATAATGATTGGCGATATTACGGATCGACGTCATCAGGTTGCCATGCGTGAGCGGCACACCCTTCGGCCGGCTCGTCGTGCCGCTTGTGTGCAGGAACAGGGCGACGTCCTCCGGCCGCGGCGCTTCGGGCAAGCCGACGGGCTGCGACCCGTGGGCTTTCTCGCCCTCCAGCGTCGCCCGGCCCTGCCCATCGAGGCGGGCATCCCATACGACCAGGCCGAGATCACGGGCCACGTCACGGACCGGATGACCTCCGGGCGGGGCTATGATGGCCCGGGCACCAATGTCTTCGAGATAGAAACGGAACTCGTCGGCCTTGTAGGCGGGGTTGAGCGGTGCCGCCACCAGACGGGCGCGGGCCACTGCCAGGAAAGCGACGAGATACTCCAGCCCGTTCGGCAGCACGATCGCGACGGGTTGTCCCGGCTGCAGCCCTGTCTGGCGCAGCCGTGCCGCCAGCGCCTCAACCTGTTCCGCCAGGCCGCGGCGCATGGTGATGGCCCCGTCTTCCGGAAGGATGACCGCCGCGTGTGACGGACTATCGAGAGAAAGTAGATCGGCAAGCGTCGAAGAGGTCTTCA
>DASPXY010001659.1:0-4175 GCA_035637055.1 Gemmataceae bacterium
GCACCACCGCACGCAACGGACTGGGCAAATCTTGCGCCGCGATGCGCGGCCCAAACCAGCCACCCAGCTGTTGGCGCAGGTCTTTCAGGAGCGTGGTCAGGTTCTTGCCGGGGATGGTGCCGACCAGCCGCGTGTGCGGTCGGCCTGTATAACCGCGGTGGTCGTAACCAACCGATTCGCGGAAGCCAAGGGTCTCCAGCAGGAGACGCGCCTGTTTGGCGAGTTCGTGCTGCCGCCCCGGCGTGAATCCGGGGGCCAGTTCCAGGCGGACCTTGATGGGGCCGGCAAGGGTGGGCAGATCCTTGAGCGGCAAACGCGTCAACAACAACGTCTCGATGTGGCGATTTCCGAAGACTTTGAGTATCTGATTCGGGGCAATAGTGCCGGTGAGGGTGTTCTTGCTGCGGTCTTCGCGGTCGGTCTCGGGGAAAGTGTCGAGCGGCGGGTCGAACTCGAAGCCCAGTTTTTGCAGGTGCGCGATCATGGCATCGTAATGGGCGACGTGCTGATCGCGGGCGGAGGTGATGCGGTAACGGAGCAGAGCATTGTAGCGCGCGGGCGGGGCGGGGGCCGCAGGCTGGGCCGGACTCGGAGGACACGCCAGCAGCAGCGCAAAGGCGGCGAAGAGGAATGGTCGCTTCATGGAAGTGGACCTCGGAGCGATGCGATCCCACCAACGGGACAGTAGATATTGTCGCGCACGCGGCGCGCGGCGCCAAGATGTGGCAGTGCAAGTATGCCGCGCCGTGTTGCCGCTTACCGCCGGCCCCCTGGCCGCGCGGCGACGGAAAAAGGAAAAAGGCAAAGGGACAATCGGCACGCCAGGCACAGGCAGATCCAGGAGGGGGCATGGCATTCGCGAACCGTGTCGTTGTTATCACCGGGGCGTCCAGCGGCATCGGCTGGGCCTTGGCGAAGGTGCTGGCGGAGCAGCAGGCCCGCGTCGGACTCGTGGCGCGGCGGCAGGACAAACTCGAAGAGTTGGCGGCGGAGATTCGCCAGGCCGGCGGCACCGCCGCCCTGGCGGCTGCCGACGTCGCGGACCGCACCCAGACCCTGACGGCCATCCACGCGGTGCGTGATCAACTTGGCCCCGTTGACCTGATGGTCGCCAACGCCGGCGTCGGGGCGCCCACCCTGCTCGAACCGATGAACGTGGCCCAGATCGAAAGCATGTTCCAGGTCAACATGCTCGGCGTCGTGTATTCCATCGAGGCGGTATTGCCGGAGATGCTGCAGCGCGGCCAGGGTCATCTCGCTGCCGTCTCCAGTCTGGCGGCCTACAAGGGATTGCCGGGCGAATCGGCGTACTGCGCCAGCAAGGCGGCCGTCAACAGCTACCTGGAAGGACTACGGATTCACCTGCGCGGCCGCGGCATCGCGGTGACGACCATCTGCCCCGGCTTCATCAAGACGCCGATGACCGACGTCAACAAGTTCAAGATGCCGTGGCTGATGAGCGCCGACGCGGCCGCCCGCCGAATCGCGCGGGCGCTGCGGCGGCGTGTAAAGGTCTATAATTTTCCCTGGCAGATGACCTTGCTCATGAAGTTAACGCGCTGGCTGCCGGACTGGTTGCTGGCGAAGGTGATGCACAACTACAACGAAGATCCGCCGGTGGTTCCCTGATGCAGGAGCAAGGGGGCTATTGTTCGTAGTCCCGCCTTTAGGCGGCAAGCTGCCTGGCCGCCTAAAGGCGGGACTACGAACAAGACGTCGCTTGTCTTTGCACTCGCTCCGTGCGAACCTGCAAGCGGGCGCCAGTAGAAGCGCGCTTGACACATCCCCGCACGCCCATTACTGTCACGCCTCGGCCGTTGCCCGGCCCCCAACTCTGCCTGCGTCCACCGGAGGGCGTGCCAGTGTTTCTCTCGTTCCTCAGTGAACTCTTCCGCGACCACCGTTTCACCGCCAACCTGATCGCCGTCGCCGTGGTGACGGCGGCCCTGTTGTCCCTCGCGGCACTGCTGCGCCTGGTCGTCGCCCACGGCAGCAACCGTCTGAGGCGCTGGACGAGTCTGGCAAAACTGGAGGCCCTGGGTAAGGAGGCGACCCGTCACGGTCATACCGTCCTGTTCTGGCTGACCGTCGCCAGCGTGGCCCTGACGGCGGTGGTCGGTGTGCTTTATCACTGCCTCGACGGAGACGTGCGGCGCGACGTCGGTGCCTGGTATCGCCGGCGGACGCCGGACGATGTGCTGCACGCCGGACTCGCCTGCGGCGCCGTCCTGGTCGTCGTGATGTTCGCCTGGGCCGTGCTGCGGTTGTTGCGCCGGTTGTTGCCTGCGGCGGAGGCGTACGTCGTCGCCTGGGCAGGACGCAACCACAATGAGGCGACCCTGCGCCGCTGGTTCAAACTGTTCGAGAATTATGCCTTCGCGGCGGTGCGGCTGGCGACGGTGTGGGCGGTCGGCCGGATTGTCGGCCTGGGCCGCCTGGCGGACGTGACCGTCGGCTTCGTCCTGTGTGTGCTGAGCATCCTCGCGGTGGCGCGTCTGCTGACGCTCGCCTGTCGCGGCCTGTCGCACCTGGCCGCCGACTACGGCAATCGCCACCTCGCCCGGACGTCATTTCGCCGCTACTGGGAGCGGATCACGCGCATGTTCCCGTTCGGCGAGCGCTGCTTCGATGCAGCCGTGTACCTCTCCGCCGCGTCGCTGTGCGTGCGCGAGCTGGCCTTCATCGCCGTCGTCGCCGATTTCGGGCCGCGCATCGTCGAGTGTATCGGCATCTTCTTCTGCAGTCGCGTCATCATCGAGTTGTTGCACGTGCTGCTGCAGGAAGCGTTTGGCATGTACGCAGAGGATGGTGGGCTGGACCAAAAGGGCCGGACGTTGGTGCCGCTGCTGCACTCGATTTGTCAATATGCGATCTACTTTGGCTCCGTGGTGCTGATGCTCGGGCAACTCGGGGTGGATACGCGGCCGCTGCTGGCGGGGGCCGGCATCCTCGGCCTGGCGGTCGGCCTGGGCGCGCAGAGCCTGGTGACGGACGTGGTGTCGGGTTTTTTCATCCTCTTCGAGAATCAGTTCCTGGTCGGCGACTACGTCAAGATCGGTGACGCGGCGGGCACGGTCGAGGAGGTCGGCATGCGCGTGACGAAGATCCGCGACGGCCAGGGCAAGCTGCACATCATCCCCAACGGCCAGATCAAGGGCGTTGTCAGTTACTCCGCCGGCTACGTCAACGCGGTGGTGGACTATCCGCTGCCGTCGGGGAGCGACCTGGAGAGCGTCTTCCGCTCGATGCGCGAGGCCGGCGAGCGACTGCGGCTGGAGCGTGAGGAAGTCCTCGCAGAGACGGAGATTCACGGGATCGTCGATCTAAAAAGTTCGGAAATGACGGTCCGGGCGGTGACGCGAGTGAAGCCCGGAGCGCACGGTATCATCCAGAACGAGTACCGGCGGTTGCTCAAGCAGGTGCTGGACGAGGAGCGCGCGGCGCAGGCCCCACGGCTTGCGGCGTAGAGCGAGCGTAGTTCCTCCCGGACCGAGCCGGAAGCGTGAGCGACGGACATTCTCAACCGTCGCTCATGCTTCCGGCTTGTTTAACTTCCCCCATCTATCTCCACGAAATAACAGCCCAGCAGAGCGAAAGCGAACGAGCGGCGGGGTTTATCCCCGCCGGCCAGACGGCGGGGATAAACCCCGCCGCTCGTTCAGCTCTTTCCCTTTGCTGGGGAAAGATTTCGCCGTAGCATTGTGTGCTAGTTAACAAGAGACCATCGATTCGTCAGGAGGATGGCCCCGCCCGGTGCCCTGTCTGGCATTGGAGAGTCATTCATGCAACGGAACATGGCTCTGAATTGCTCCTGCCTGATACTTGTTCTCGCAACGATCGCCAGGCGCTTCACCGCTTGACGGTTCCCAGCGAAAAGGCGGTCACGGTGGCCCTGGCGCCTGATGGCCGCTTCCTGGCCGCGGGCAGCACTCGCGGCCCCATCTTCGTGTGGGATCTGAAGGCCGGCAGATTGCTCCACACCTTCCAGGACATGGGTGTCGGCATGCCGACGTACCTGCTGGCCTTCAGTCCGGACGGCAAAACCCTGGCCACCCAGGATCATCTCGTGCAGTCGATTCGACTTTTTGACGTTGTCGGTGGGCGGGAGCTCTCGCCGCAGGAAACGCCGCGCACGCGGATCGAGACTGTGGCCTTCGCCCCGGATGGCAAGAGCG
>DASPXY010001660.1:0-4716 GCA_035637055.1 Gemmataceae bacterium
AGGGCGACGGCTGCGGTAGCCCCCGCAACGGAAGCGGCAGTCATTCCAGAGATATTATGTGTCGGTAATGTCACACGGTGCGCAATCCGGGTTAGAGGCTCTAACAGAACCCCTCCCCCCGCCCCCTCCCCGCAACGGAGAGGGGGAGAAGAAGCCAGAGCACTTTGCTTGCTCCCCCTCTCCGTTGCGGGGAGGGGGTTGGGGGGAGGGGTTTTGTTAGTGCCTCTTAGCACTTCCACGCGATGCTCGGCTTCTTGCAATCGGTAGAAGACGCGGTATTGCCGACAGATGATCTCCCGCGTCCGCCCCGACTTGTCCCGCTCGTACACCGGGCCAATCTCCGGAAACCGTGCGAGCAGACCGACCGACTCCAGCAGTTCCGACCGCAGTTTCTCGGCTGCTGTTGGACTGTGCTGGGCCACGTTCCGCACGGCCGCCTCGAAGTCAGCGAGTGCCGTTCCGTCCAGACTACTTCCCAGTCCATGCTGCGGACCTCTGTTTCGCTTCCTCGTGTGAGACCACGCGGCCTTCTGCCGCCGCCTGCTCGCCCTTGCGGATGGCGGCCAGAATGGCCAGCTCCTCACTGATCTGCTCCAGGCTGACAGACTCGGGCATCCGCTCCAGCGCCTGGGCGGCCAGTTGCTTGTCGGTCAACGGTGAGACTACGGCGGACATCGGCACCTCCGGTGTTGCTGGGCAACTTCTCCCACGTTACCCTGCGCGCGAAATCGCTGCAAGCCCCACTCGCCAACAAAGGGACCGGTCGTTCCTCGTCAACCCACAGCCCTGCCTCGTCTCGGCGCAGACGCAGAATTCCCGCCCCGGCGCGAATCGAGGAGCCTTGAATTACCCTCCCAACCCTTGACGAACTGCTCTGTCGAAAACCCCTCCCCCCAACCCCCTCCCCGCAGCGGAGAGGGGGAGAAGAAGTGATGCTGGTTGGCTTGCTCCCCCTCTCCTTGCAGGGGAGGGGGTTGGGGGGAGGGGTTTTCGACAGAGCATTGACGAACCCTTTTCCCGACCCTGTTGTCAGGGATAAGCTATACTTCACACGACACGTCATGACGATTGGCGGTACCCGTCGCCGAAAACCTGCTCGCGACCCCTCTGACGAGCGCTCGTCGAAGTGCGACAACCAATGAGAGGTCCAATGGCGGAATCAGAACGAGAGGGCAGGCTGTTGGGTCAGGTCACCTGGGACGGCGCCACGGCGACTAGCGAGCGCGTGTTGCTCCGGGCAGCCGTCGCCAATCGGCGCCTGATGGAGCGCAATCAGTATGTGCGCATCCAGGACGAGGACGGCGCGCGCTCCGGCTTCCTCGGCAAGATCGTCTCGGGGCCATTCTTTCACCGCTCCGGGTCGCCGACCAGCAGCGGACTGACTGCGGAGACCTCCCTGGAGAGTTTTCTCCTCGCCGATCTCGAAATCCAGGGCGAACTCGTCGGCGGCCGGTCGCGCGACACCAACTCGCGGCCTGCTCCCGGCTCGTCCGTGTTCGCGCTCGCTCCCCGCGAGGTTGCCGACCTGCACGGCTTCCACGGCGACATGATGCTGGGCCACCTCTCCGGCCAGGAGGAGTTGGTCGTCGCGCTGCAGAGCAAGAACAAGGGCGTTCTGCCGCGCAACCTCGGCATCTTCGGCACGGTCGGCTCGGGCAAATCGAACACGTCGCAAGTGGTCGTCGAGGAGGCGGCACGCAACGGCTGGGCTGTCATCGTCCTCGACGTCGAGGGCGAATACACCGACATGGATTTGCCCTCCGACGAGGCTGGGGTTGCCGAGCGGCTCGCACGGTTCGGGCGCGTGCCGGCAGGACTGAAGGACTTTGACGTTTACTTCCCCGCTGGCTGCACCGGCGACAAGGCCGGCAGCGAGCCGTTCACCCTCCGCCTGGCCGATTTTGACACCGCGGTCATCTGCGAAATCCTGCAGGTGTCCTTGTCGGAGCGCAACGCCCTGCTCGACTGCGTCGAGTACCTCCAGCAGAAGGCCCGCAGCCGCATGTCCACCAGCGAGCGCGAGGGCTTCGAGACGCTGCTCGACGCCTCACCCCAGGCGAAAGTGGCCTTCACGTTACGGAGCCTGCGCGAGCGGGCCAGCGAACGGTCCTCACGCGGCAGCGAGTTCCTGGATTACGCCGGCCTGACCGCCAAGCTGTCCTGGCTGACGCACGCCGACGCGTTCGACCAGCCCAACCTGAGCGCCCTCAACCCCGTGCGCATGCTGACACCGGGGCGCGTCAGCATCATCGACGTCAGCATTGCCAACGACATCGTCAAGAACATGGTGACCGCGGACCTGCTGCGCAAGACGTTCGCGCTGAAGATGCTCAAGCCGGAACTGCCGCCGACCTTGCTGGTCATCGAGGAGGCGCACTCCTTCATCAGCCGGGAACGGGTTCAGGCGATGCAGGCGACACTGCACATGCTGCGGAGCGTCACGCGGCGCGGCCGCAAGCGCTGGCTGGCGATGGCCTTCGTCAGTCAGCAACCAGGCCACCTCCCTCCGGAGATTTTCGAGCTGTGTAATACACGAATCGTCCACACCCTGCGCAGCACGCACAACCTGGACGCTCTGGTCGCGACCACCGGCGATGTGAGTCGGGAATTGTGGGCGCGCTGCCCGTTGCTGGGACAGGGACAGGCTGTGCTCAGTTCGCCACAGCTCAACCGGTCCGTGATCGTCTCGGTCCGGCCGGCCGCTTGCCGGCGGAAGTTCGTCCGGTAATGCCGGAGCCTGCGGGCCGGAACAGTCGTCCCTGGTTTTCCGGCCCGCCTTTGTCCCGACCCCTGCGCGTCTCCGTCAATCCCGGCCCTCCGGGAACCGGCCGAGGTTGTCGAAGAGATCATGCACGTCCTGCAGGGCGTCGCCCGTTCCCTGATGGCCACCCCCGCCCGAATCGGTGCGGGTGTCGGCCGCAAAGATAACCTCGGCATGCACCAGATCGACGAAGGCAGTCCTCAGGGTCCGGAGGTCTTGTTGGAGCATCGCTCTGGGCACCCCGTTGTTGATGTCGTTGACGACTGCGGTCAGGGCGAGTTGGAACACGTCCACGGCGGCCTGCAGCATCTGTGCCTCGGCAGGGCCCTCATCAGAGCCGGGGGCCGCGGCCGCCAGCGAGCCGAACAGGCCATGCTGCTCATGGTCGAGGCCAGCGGTGAAGTACACATGATCCGTCAGGCCGCCATTGCCGCCATTGCCCACCTGCAGCGCCCACAGCCCATCGATCGCAATCGGCTCGCCGTCGGGATCCTTCAATGCGCCGAGAGAAGCGCCGGTGGCGGCGTCGAAGGCGTTGATGCGGCCGTTGCCGAAGTTGCCCACCAACAGCACGCCCGCGCGGTCAAAGAAACTCATCGGCGCGATCGCCAGCCCCCACGGTGAGTTGAGCGCGCCGCGCGAGAGCAGGCGCGGCCCGACGGTGCCGTCGGCAGTCGTCAGGCCGGCAGGGGTGCCGTCGAGGTTGAACACGTCGACGAAGCCATTGCCCGGGCCAGCCACGTCGTCCTCCTTGTCCGCGTCCTGCTTGGCGTAGGTGACGTAAACCTTGGTGCCGAGTGTCTGGACGTTGAACGGGGCATAGCCTCTGGGGAGGTTCGGGTCGCTGAACGCGTTGCCGGTCAGAGTAACGCGCTGGAAGGCCGTGTCGTAGACCTCGATCTGGCCCGAGCGGAAGTTGGCGACATAGAGCACGGTGTGACTGTTGGTGTCGCCCGCAAAGATGGGCCCGCTGGTGGCGTTGCTCGCGATGGCCATGCCCTTGTAGACGGCTCCGGCGGCCGCGCTGGGGTTGGTGGAGTTGTCCACGGCGATGACGCCCTCCGTGGCCAGAACGGTGGGCTTCCAGCCGACGATGGTGCCGTCCTCGGTCACGAAGAGGAAGGTGGCGGCGCCGGGTGTCCCGGTCGAACCGGGGGGAGGGGTGAGGACGAAAGCCGCGGGGTTGATGTTAAACACGGTTCCGGTGGGGGTGCCGGCGGACCCGTTCGGGTCCGTGGGCCGGAGGGGGGCGCCGCCCGGCCCGTTCTCGGCAGGAGGCCCAGGGATACCCACGACCAACCCCTGCTTCACGCCGGTGGTGTTGTAGAGCGTGGACACACCCGTGCCGTTGTCCGAAACCCAGAACGCACTCGTGGAACTCTCGGAGATGCCCCAAGGGTTGACCAGTTGCGGATCCTGGAACCGGGCCACGCCGGGCAGGTCCGACACGAGATTGGTTTGCAGCACGTTGCCCGCTAACAGGCAACGATCCTCCAAAGACTCGACAGCCGGGCGAAATGAAAGGGTGGGGCGAAGGCGCGCACGGCGCCCCGGAGACTGGAACCAGGCCATCATCGGTCACTCCTTGAAGGCGAACGCGGAGAGAACGGCCCACAGTGGGCCGTCACCACGTACGAGATGCAGCGGCGGACCCCGCACGGACCTCTCGCCATCGGCATGATCCCCACTGGCGAGAAGGTCTGCAAGGGAGTGTACGCAAATTGGTGGGCACCAGCCAGAGCGACAGGATTTTCGCCAGGATTCTCGCGGGCAGGAAAGCGAGGACCGGGCTGCTCACGGAGCGTCTTCGGCGGGTTCGTCGGTGTCCTCGGTGTCGTCGGGAGCCAGGCGTTCGAGGATTTCGAGGAATTCCTGCGGCGGCTGAGCGGTTACCCGATCGCCCTGCAGTTCGATTGGGAACAGGTGCCACTGCCCTGCGCGAATCCAGAAGACCT
>DASPXY010001661.1:0-3567 GCA_035637055.1 Gemmataceae bacterium
TCCTTGTTGCGGGCGTCCAACTTCTGTTCCAGGTCGGTGATCCGGGATACCGCTTGCCTGAGCGCCAACTGGGTCCGGATGCGGGCAAGGACGACGGGAAAGTCGAGGGGCTTGGTCACGTAGTCGTTCGCCCCCAGTTCCAGGCCCTCGACGACGTCCTCGCTTTCTCCCTTGGCTGTCACCATGATGATGGGGAGGTCGATCAGCGAATCGACCCGGCGCAGCAGTTTCAATACCTCGAGGCCGTTCATCCCCGGCATCATGATGTCCAGCAGGACGAGGTCGAAGCGACGCTCCCCGAGCATCTCAAGGGCCTGCCGTCCGCTCTCCGCGATGGTCACGGCGTAGCCGTGGCGCTGGAGCCGGCGCGCCAGGCCCTCACTGTTCATCTGTTCGTCATCGACGATCAGAATCGATTTGGCTTCGACTTTCATGGCCTATCCCGTTCTCCCCGCAACGGAACCTTTACGAAGGCAAGTCGTGTGCCAACAGGTTGCCAGATGGGAAAGTGGACGAGCGGCGGGGTTGATCCCCGCCGTGCTCGAAGCCGGCGGGGATAAACCCCGCCGCTCGTTTCCCACTTTCACTCTTGCGTGTTGCTATTTAGATGGTCTCGGCTGACGATCCGGCTACAGTAGCCTGACCCGCTGGCCTACTGCGAAGCACGCACTTTTGGAGACTGCGCCGCATGTCCCGCTCACGCCTCGCCACACCCTGGCTCACCCTGCTATTCCTGTGCCTCGCCGCCGACCCCATCGCCGCGCAGTGGGTCAAGCGACCGCTGACCGTCGAGGAAGTCTGGCGCGTCCAGCGCGTCGGCAAGCCGGCGCTGTCGCCGGATGGGAAGTCGGTTGCCGTCGCCGTCACCACGTACGACATGGAGAAGAACGACAGCACGAGCGCTCTGTGGCTCCTCGCGACCGCGGGCGGCGCCATGAAACCGATTAAATCTCCGAAAAGTCAACATTCCGACCCGTGCTGGTCCCCGGACGGCCAGCGCCTCGCTTTCGTCGCGACGGACAAGGGGAAGGTCGGCCAGATCCACCTCGTTCCTGCCGCCGGCGGCGAGCCGCGGCCGCTGACCGACATGCCGATGAGCCCGAGCGCCCTGAAATGGTCGCGCGACGGCAAGACGATTTACTGCGTCGCGCAGACCTGGCCCGACACGCCCGACGACGCCAGTTATCGCAAGAAGGACAAGGCCCTGAAAGAGAGCAAGGTCAAGGCGCACGTCATCGACGACGCCCTGTACCGCTACTGGGATACGTGGCTGGCCGACGGCAAACGGCCGATGGTTTTCGCGGTAGACGTCGCCACCGGCAAGCACCGCAATCTCTTTGCCGGGCTGAACATTCACCTGCCCGTCACCGACAAGGGCTCCACCGCCTACGATGTCGCGCCCGACGGCAAGGAGTTGTGCTTCGTCGCCGACTCCGTCAAGGAGATTGGCACCGACTTCAATCACGATCTCTACGTCTTGCCGCTCGACAAGGCGGGGCCGCCGCGCAACGTCACCGCCGACAATCCGGCCCAGGACAGTCAGCCGGTCTACTCCCCCGAGGGCCGCTCCCTCGCTTTCCTGCGGCAGACGATCAAATTCTTCTATGCAGATCGCAATCGTCTGATGATCCACGACCGCGCCACGGGCAAGAATCGCGTGGTGACCGGGAACTTCGACCGCAGTTGCAACACGCCGCGCTGGGCACCCGACGGCAAGCGGCTTTACTTTGAGGCGGAGGACAGGGGCTACCACTGCCTGTACACCGTCACGGCGCAGGGCGGCAGCAGGCGAGCGCTCACCGCAGGGTTCAGCGACACCGCCTTCGACCTGAGCCGTGACGGCGAGACGCTGGCGCTGCTGCGGTCGAGTTTCGATTTCCCGGCGCAGGTGTATGCGATGCACGCAACCGGCGGCAAGCCGTGGCGCATCGAGACGTTCAACAAAAGCCTGGTCGATGAGTGGTATCTCGGCGAGGTGAAGGCGGTCTACTTCAAGGGCGCCGACGATCGCGACGTGCAAATGTGGATCGTCTACCCGCCGGGCTTCGACGCCTCGAAAAAGTGGCCGCTACTCCAGGTAGTGCATGGCGGCCCCCACAACGCCATCACGACCGATTTCCACTACCGCTGGAACCTGCATCTGCTCGCGGCGAAAGGCTACGTTGTCTCGTGCATCAACTTCCACGGCAGCAGCGGCTTCGGCCAGGCGTTCACCGACTCGATCACCGGCGACATGGCGACCAGGCCGACGATCGACGTCATGAAGGGCACCGACTATATGCTGCGGGAGCCGTACATCGACAGCAAGCGCATCGCCGCGATGGGCGCCAGTTACGGCGGCTACATGATGGCCTGGCTGAACGGGCAGACGGATCGCTTCCAGGCGATGGTCTGTCACGCCGGCGTCTACAACTGGCACGGGATGATGGCGTCGGACATTGTGCGCGGCCGCGAGCGGCGCTTGGGGGCGTTTCCTTGGGAGGATCACGCGAAGGTCGATAAGCAATCGCCGCACCGCTACTCTGCCAACTTCAAGACACCGACGCTTGTGCTGCACGGCGAGAAGGACTACCGCGTGCCGGTGACTCAGGGGTTGGAGTATTACAATACGTTGCGCCTCAAGGGCGTGCCGGCGCGGCTGGTGTACTTTCCCGACGAGAACCACTGGATTCTCAAGCCGCAGAACGCGCGGTTGTGGCATCGGGAGGTGTTCGCGTGGCTGGAGAAGTACATCGGGCGCGGGCCGACCTGAGGTCAACTTGTGCGAGGTTATTTAGAGCTGAAGCGGCCCTTAGAGGCACTAACAAAACCCCTCCCCGCAACGGAGAGGGGGAGAAGAAGGACACTGCTTTGCTTGCTCCCCCTCTCCGTTGCGGGGAGGGGGTTGGGGGGAGGGGTTTTGTGAGTGCCTGTTAGAATAACACTTCCCCGCCCAGCATGGCGCGCAGCACCTCGTCGGGCACGGGCGTGTAGTCGCGTGGTTCCATCGTCCAGCTTGCACGACCTTGCGCCAGGCTATGTACCTTATCCGAATAGTCGAACATGCGCGACAGCGCGATCAGCGCCTCGATGGTCCGCACCTTGCCGCGGGCGTGGATCTGCGTGATCTCCGCACGCCGCGCGTTCAGGTCGCCCGTCACGGGACCGAGGTAATCGTCGGGCACGGTCACCTCGACCTTCATCCGCGGCTCCAGCAGCACCATGTTGTCCTTCAGCGCCCGATGCACCGCGTCGGCGCCCGCTGCCTGGAAGGCGATCTCATTCGACATCTCTTGATCCATCTGCCCGCCCGTCAGCGTCGCCCGCAGGTTGATCACGGGAAACCCGAGTTCGCCCGACAGCAGCGCGCCGCGTAGGCCCTGCTCGGCGGCGGCGGCCAGTTCGGGCGGCAGGGTCTCCAACGGGATGTTGTTGACGACCGTCACCGCCTGCTCGCCTTTCTGCGGCTCGAACTCCACCGTCACCTTGCCGAATAACCCCGACATGCCGATGCGCTTGGTACACTCGCCCTCGACGCGCACCGGCCGGCGCAGCGTCTCGCGGAAGCTGACGCGCGGCGTCCCCACG
>DASPXY010001662.1:0-4087 GCA_035637055.1 Gemmataceae bacterium
TGGGCTGCGATGGCCTGGACATAGGCGCGTGATACGGCCTCCTGTCGGTGACTTTGTGTCATCATGGGTGTATTGGGTGCCTCCATGCTCGGCCAACCAGGTCGGAAAGGAGTTCTCCCTCCCCCGGCATTGGTTTATTGCAGCACGCTTTCCCCTTGAGTGTCAAGTCGCTTCTCTTGCCAGCCCGTAAGATGGAGAGCAACTTTGGTTCCATAACAGAGGCGAGGACGAGCATCGTGAGCCAGAAAACCTGGGGCGGCCGCTTCAACGGCGAGACCGACAACCGCGTCGAGGCCTTCACCGAGTCGATCAGTTTCGACCGCCGCCTCTATCGTCAGGACGTCACCGCCAGCAAGGCACACGCCCGCATGCTCGGCGAGGTCGGCCTGCTCACCGCCGACGAGGCCGAGCGCATCGCCGCCACCCTCGACGCCATCGCCGGCGAAATCGAGCGCGGCGAGTTCCCCTTCTCGATCAAACTCGAAGACATTCACACGCACATCGAGCGTGCCCTGATCGAACGCCTCGGCGACGTCGGCAGAAAGCTCCACACCGGCCGCAGTCGCAACGATCAGGTCGCCACCGACGTCAAGCTCTGGGTGCGCGACGCGCTTGACGCCCTCGACGGTCGCCTCCACAACCTGCAGCGTGCCCTGTTCGCCGCCGCCGAGCGCGAGCACGACGTGATCCTGCCAGGCTACACGCACCTGCAGCGCGCTCAACCTGTCCTCGCCGCTCACTACTTCCTCGCGTACATCGAGAAGTACCAGCGCGACCGTGATCGACTGGCGGACTGTCGGCGGCGCGTCAACATCCTCCCGCTCGGGGCGGCGGCGCTCGCCGGCACGTCGCTGCCCATCGACCGCGAGAGCGTCCGGCGGCAACTCGGCTTCGACGCTCTGGCAGCTAACAGTCTCGATGTCAGCAGCGATCGCGACTTTCTCCTCGAATATGTATTCGATTTATCGCTGATCGCGCTGCACCTGAGCGGCTGGGCGGAGGAGTGGATTCTCTGGTCAACGACCGAGTTCGCCTTTCTCGTGCTGCCTGATGCCTTCTGCACCGGGTCGAGCATCATGCCGCACAAGAAGAACCCCGATGTGCTGGAGCTGATCCGCGGCAAGGCGAGCCGTGTCGTCGGCGACCTGCAGCAACTGCTGATGCTCATCAAGGGCCTGCCGCTGGCGTACAACCGCGATCTGCAAGAGGACAAGGTCGCCCTGTTCGACGCTCACGATACCGTGGACGCTTCCCTCGAACTGGCCGCGGCGCTGGTGAGCGAGACGCGCTTCAATCGCCCGAGCATCGCGGCACGTCTCGAAGACGGCTACCTGGACGCAACGACCCTGATGGAATTGCTCATCGCACGCGGCGTGCCGATGCGTGCGGCCCACGAGGCAGTCGGCAAGTTGGTCCGATTGTGCGAGGAACGCCGCTGCCGCCTGGCGAATCTGACGCCCGACGTCTACGAGGGCATCCAACCAGGCCTCGGCTCGGAGGTGTACAAGGTTCTTGGCGTGGCGAACGCGCTGGCGGCGTTTCGCAGTACCGGCTCGACCGCTCCGGCGGAAGTGCGTCGCCAACTCGACGCCTGGAGCGCGCTTGGCGTTCCCCCTGTGTCATCCCGGTGACAGCTGGACCTTGAGGCGTGGGTGCAGGAGTGCGCGCAGCAGCGCAGCAGCGGGACAGCAGCCTGAGCCAGCGCTGAGCCTCCTGGCTCTGCGGGTGGCACCTCCCAGGCAGCGGAGGTTTTTCTTTGCCGACCGTCAAGCTCCCCTCACAGGGGGAACTCCAACAATCCACGTCGCCCTGTGCCGCGAACACCGCAAGGGTCAGGGCGTTTTCGTTCCAAACTGCTTCGCCGTGGCGGCGTCGATAGTGCGCAGCGATTCCAGAGCGGTGCGGCTGACCTGGTGGCTCGGGTCGTTCACCAGCTCGACCAGCATCGGCACGACGGCCCTGTCCCGCCGGTCCTTGTCCCCAAGCACGCGCGCCATGACCGCGCGGCTGTTGGACGTGAAGCGCTCCGGCTGCGTTTCCCGATACGAGGCGGCCAGGACGCCGGCGGCTTCCTTGTGCTGTCGATCGACGCGCCAGAGCGCGAAGGCGGCCTCGACGCGCACGCGCAAATCGCCGTCCTTGGTTGCCTTCTCCAGAGCAGGCCCAGCCGAGCGAGCGGCGGCGCCGATTTCCCCCAGGCCCCAGGCGGCATTCATGCGCGTCCCCGGTGAGGGGTCGGTCAGGCACGCGAGCAGGACAGGAACGGCTGTCCGGGTCTGCTTGTCGATCCGCCACAAGGCCAGGGCCGCCTCGACGCGACAGACGACACTCTCATCCTGCAGCACCTTGGCGAGCGCCGACACCGTCTCCTTCGCCGCCGGGCCAATTTCGCCCAGACCGCGAGCCGCGGCGGCGCGGACGCGCTCATCGTCATCCTTCAACAAATCCCGAAGCGGCTCGATCCCAAGGGTCGCTTCCGGACCGATCTCCCCGAGAGCGATGGCGGCGATCCAGCGGAGGAGGACGTCATCGTGCCGCAGCAAATCGCAGAGGGCGGGCACCGCCTCCTTCGCTGCCGGCCCGATGTTCCCCAGCGCACTCGCCGCCTCCAGACGCATGTTATCGTTGCCCTCACGCAGCAGATCGCGCAGGGCCGTCACGGCCTCCTTGGCATCCGGTCCGAGATCGCCCAGCGCACGGGCCACGGACGCACGCACCGTCGCGTGCTTGTCGCGGAGCATGTCCAGCAGCGCCGGCACGGTGTCCGCGCTCACCCGCGCGAGCGCCACGGCGACGTTCGCCCGCACGATCTCGTCTTCGTCCTCGGTCATTTCGCGCAGGGCCGGCAACGCCTCCTTGGCCCTGCGGCCAATGCCGGCCAGGCATTGAGCCGCGTATTCGCGCACGTCTTCCTTGGTGTGCTTGAGAGCGGCGATCAGCACGGGTACACTTCCCTTGATCTCTTTGTTCACTTTGTAGAGAGCATAAGCCGCTGCACAGCGCAGGTAGGGATCCTTGCCCTTCGCCAGCTCGGTGAGAGCCGGCACGGTGGACTTTGCCTCGGGGCCCATTTCGGCCAGCACGCGGACGGTATACTCACGGATGTCGCGGTCCTTGTCGGCGAGTAGTTTGGTGAGATCCGGCAAGGCCGCCTTCGCCCGCGGCCCGAAAGTCGCCAGGGCGGCCAGCGCCACCTGCCGCGTTTTCTTGTCGGTCGTCTGCAGGTCCGGCACGATGAGCGGCACCGCCGATGCGGCCGCGGCGGGGCCGATCTTGCTGAGGGCCGTGTGCGACTGCTGCCGCACGACCGCCGCCCAGTCCTTCGACGCCTTGAGCAGTGCCGGAATGACAGACTCCGCGCCAGCGCCGAACTTGCCGAGCGCCCCCGCGGCGGCGGAGCGGACCGGGATTTCCTTGTCGGTGAGCAGGGCGGCGAGCGCCGGGACGACGCGCGGAGCGTCGTGGCCGATCTGGCCCAGGGCGAACGCCGACGCCTCGCGGACACGGTCGTTGTCGTCTTTGAGTGTGTCGAGCAAGGCCGGAACGGCCACGCGCGCCCGGGCGCCGAAGTTGGCGAGAGTCATGGCCGCCAGGTCGCGGACGTTTTCCTCCTCGTGCTTGAGGCACTCCGCCAGCACGGGGACGGTCAACTTGCTCTGCCGTTCGATCGCCCACAGGGCCTGGGCGACATAGATCCGCACCGTCGCGTCCTTGTCCTTGAGTGCCTTGCGGAGCGTGGGCACGGCGACGACGGCGTCGCGGCCGATCCCCTGCAGCACGCTGGCGGCGTTGCCGCGCACGATGCGATCCTTGTCCACGAGGGCGTCGATCAGCGGCAGCACCAACACCTTCGCCTGCGGCCCGACAATGCCGATCAGGCCCTCGGATGCCTTGCGACGGGTGTCGCGATTGTTGTCCTGGAGTGCCTTGATCCACGCACTCAGCGGAGCGCCCTTGTAGATTGGCTCACCCGGTTCCTGGGCCACGGGTGCAGCAGGGGCGCAGGTGCCGAGCGCCAGATATGTCACCAAACAGGAGAGGACAACAGCAATTTTCATGGTGGCCTCCGATTGTTCGGATATCTGAG
>DASPXY010001663.1:0-4747 GCA_035637055.1 Gemmataceae bacterium
CTGCTTCGCCGGCCGGCTGGTCGGCGGCCAGGTGGCGCTCAGTGACGAGTCCTCGGAGGTGGGGTTCTTCACCCCAGCGGAGATCGAGGCCATGCCGGTGCACGAGTCGATCCGCCTGCGCATCCGCCACTACCTGGAGCACCGGCCCGAGCCGGTCATCGCCTGACTACGTCGCGGCCGAGCTGCGCAGGCTGGCCTCGACCTGCTGGACGCAGCCCTCCAGCTCGGGCCTGGCCTGGCGGACCGAGCGGGCTACGACGTGGCTGGCGCCGTAGCGCCGCTCGATGTCGGCCAGGCGCTCGGCCAGGGTGACGGGCTCACCGGCCGCCCCGGTGGTCATGTCGCAGTAGGTCAACGCCATCGACGTGGCCGAGGCCTCGTCCTTGAAATCAGCCAGCTCGGCGGCGAGCCCGCGCAGCTCGGCCTCGGCGCGGGCGCCGGAGTGGTAGGCGACCAGGCCGGCAAGGCGTTCACGGCCGAGCGCGCGGAGGTGGCGGGCGCCGTCGAGCGGGTGGAGGCCGGTCTGGACCAGGGCCGGAGCGTAGCCAAGGTCATGCAGGTAGGCGGCAGCGAGTAGCACATCTCGATCGGTGGCCGGCAGGATCAGAGCAATCCGCTTCGCCTGGCGGATCACACCCTGCACATGGAGCCAGCGGTCACCGAGGGGCGACAACAGCTCCTCGGCCTGGTTCGCTGCCCAGTCGCTGATAGCCATGGGCCACAATAGCGCGCTGGTCGCCGGCTGGGAGAACCCCCTACCTAGCTTCAAGGCCGGCCTGCGGGCGGCTCCCAGCGGCGCCCGTCCTCAGCGTCGATCCTCGCATTACATGCCAGGATCAGGCGAGATACCCCTGCTGCCCGGAGGGCGCTCTCTAGGCAACTTGCCCGACACGGGCCGGCTAGGTAGGCTGTGCCGCTTCATTCGCACACAGGACCAGCATAGGGGCGGGCTAGGTGCTAGAGACAAGGCGGCTTGTGGCGCCGATCAAGCTCGATGAGAGTGATGTTCCCAACATACTTAAGAGCCTAAGAGAGCGGGGCTGGACTCCAGCGGTTCTTCAATCGCAGCTCGAGTTCCTGAGGCTGAGCGGACTGGAAGATTCAGTCAGCCCCGCTGCTCTACTACAGTCGGAGCGAAATTTTCCTGGTCGGCATGGAGTCTACGGAGATATAGTTTTCCGAGATGCTGAAGTATACTTCCTCCTGACTAGGGATGAAGAACCAACCCTTGAAGTCGGAATCATCAGTACAGATACCGGCAAGGTAGAAGAGCATCTAGACGAATTCAAGGACTGTCTGCAAGATGCAATCATGACTACCTTGGACGGGCGCAAGACTCGTCATATGAAGTTCAATTGGATGAAGCCTCCCGACAGACTCAGCAGGATTGGTGCTCAAAGAGCCCAGGAAGAGGAGACCGGTGAGGTTCGTTTCCAACCTGCGAAGATAAGCGCAGAGTTGATTCAAGGAGCGGAGCTTCTTGCAGAGAAACCCGCGAGGTCGATTCTGCAAGAACTGAGTCAGGCTGGATTTGCCAGAGAGATCGACATCGTGTCTCGGCGATCTCGGAAGGATGAAGAGATCAAGGGCATTCTGGATAGGTTGAAGGGCGCTAACCTCGTCAATACTGAGTTTCTATTGGTTTGCAGGCGAACGCGTACGCCCATTACCCGCCTTCGAGAGGGTGATCGGCTCAAGAGCGAACACGTCGGAACTCTTATTTGCCCATCCTGCGGCGCTGCGTTCAAGGATGAAAATCTAACCGAGGGGTACACGCTCTCTGAGCTAGGTCGGCACCTTAGTCAGGGCAGTCATTGGATGACTGTTTGGGTTACCAAGCGTCTGGTGGACTCTGGCGTGCCGCAGGAATCAATTCTCTGGAATCTGGAAGAATCCGGAGAAGAAGTCGACCTAATAGTGGGCGTACTTAATGAACTCTGGATCTTCGAACTCAAGGACCGTGAGTTTGGCTCTGGAGATGCCCATCCTTTCAACTATCGCCGCGTTCGATATCGTGCACAGAAGGCCATAGTCATCACAACTGAACAGGTATCGGCTGATGCGAAGCGGGTGTTTCAGGAACTAGTCCGCGAGGCCGGCAGGTCGAGTAGCCTGCGCACGGTCCGCACGCCCTCAGGTGGGCTTCGCAGGGTTCACACGCCGGGCATTCAGCCGCTGTTCATTGAGGGTCTGGAAAACGTGTCACCGACCTTGGAGACGGAGGTCGCCGGAGCAGCATGGCGATCAGCGGCAGAACGCCTAAGCCTCCTCGGAGAAATCACGGGATTCGATCTCTCAGGTGTCGTCGCTCGGAAATTCAACCAGGCTCCGGTTCCCATATTCACTTAGTCATAGGGCCCGGCTACCTTCAGGACCCTAATAGCCTGTCCAGGTCTTGCTCATCTTGGCCGCGCCCGCTGGCCGACTCATCCATGCCCCGCGACGATCGTGTTGCCTGGATGTCGTAGGGGCAGAGAGTCGTCGTGCCCGTGCGTACCCGCCGCCTTGGCGGAGGTCACAGGCTGGCAGCGAGCTGCACGTCATCAGGCCAGCGCCGTGAGGCCGCGCCTGATCCCTCTCAAGGGCGCAGGTCCACGTGTCCTTCCACGGGGCCGCTGGTGGCGCGGGCCGCGCTGGGTCCGCATGGCATCGGAAACCGCTGGTCGTCGCGGACACGAATGGTCACGACCGGCCAGCAGGAACCGCAGGTCACAGGCGCTACCGCCCAGCACCCCGGCGCGCAGGGGTACAAGACGGTGGGTTCGAACCTCTCGGCTCCCATCCGAGGACTCGGCCGTGCTCTGCCGGACCTTCCTCGCCTACTCGGGGCTCCCTCCCTCGCTTGGCTGGCTGGCCTTGGCCTGCGAGATCGCCGCCTCGCCTCGGGCGGCGCGGGTGGCCGGAGCGGCCGCCTATGGTCCAGGGTTGGGCGACCAGGCCGACGACCATGACGGGGTGGCCCTGACGAATACTGGGAGCTCAATCCTACATCATCATCCTTCAGACAGGAAGGCCATCGAGAAATGTTAGGGCTGCAGCAGACTTGAAACTCATCGAAGACATTGCCGCGAACCTTGCAGCAACAGCGGTGCTAGCGATACTGGCATATTGTGTATCACTTATTCCGGCGAGATTACTGTGGCAGATATCGCATCCGCACCGGAATGGAGCTCTGACCATCTACACGTCAGTTCGCGAGCCGGAACCAACGCGGACATATCGGTTACCTGTTGTTGGGCTTGGTCAAGTATATGCTCTTTCGGCCATAGTTCCTTCGTTGGTTCGCGCCTACAGGCGTCGCACCAGTGATCTGATGCGGATAATACCCGCAGACACAAGCATCCGCGGCAGCGATCTAGAAGGCAATCTGATATTGCTTGGTGGAGCAAGTCGTAATGACGCCACGAGGCGACTTCTCGAACGTTGCGAACCAGTTCTTGGAGTACGTCAGCGGCACGGTGACTCAAAGACTGGTGGTGATAGATTGTTCCTCCGCCAGAGTGATGGCTCATGGGAGGTTGTCGGTGGGATGCCGATCGATGGCACACTGCGACATCCCAGCGAAGATTATGCCTTGGTGGTTCGAATTCGCAACCCGTGGGATGTGAATGAGCATGCCCGTTGCTTGGTATTCTGCGGCGTCCATACATATGGCACAGCCGCCGCTGCTAGATACTTTGTAAGGCAGTGGTGGAAACCCTGGTGGTGGTCTCGACGAGGTGTCTTGGCCATAATTCGCGTAGAGTTAGACGAAGGCTATATCATCAAGATGGAAAAAGTGGCGTTCCGACGACTATGAACACCTGAGCCCAACTCTGCTTGCCGCGCCGCATTCGCGGCTTGCCAACGCGGCAGCCCGGCAGCGGAGGACGACCCCCACCGAACGGTCGAGCTGGAAGCCATCGCCGCCAGTGAGCCATCGTCGTTCGCGCCCGGCCGTGCCCCCGACGTGCCCCAAGCAGGGGTTCGCGGCGGGCGCGGGCGGTCTCCATCGGTCGCCTCGTTGGGGCCTCAGGCTGCCCCCTGCACGGGCGACCGGGAGCGCGAGAGTGCTTCCCAAGCTCGCGCTGCCAATCGCATGGCGCAATACACCGAAGGGGGAGCGGGGACCATCGTCCTGATGCGTGCCCGCAGCCTTGACGGGAGTGCGCTGGCAGCGAAGCGGCACGGCGCTCAGTTACTCCCAACCCTCGGCCGGTCATGGCCGCGGTGATGTCCCGCGGCGGGCGTCAGAGGCTCCAGACCGCCACATGTTGACCTGGCGTATAACACATGACAATGCCGTAGCGCTGAAAGGCTGGAGACCAGTGGCCACCCTATCCGAGCTCACCGACCCGGCGGCCGTCGAACGGCACTCGCAGACTTTCGCAGGCTTAGGAGGGAGGGGTTTCTCGAGCTCCATGGCCTGCAGAAGTCTCGGGACTACTTCGTTCGCGTTGACGGCGAACTGTACGACTCCAAGCCCATCCTGGCGGTGGTCTTCGGCTACCAGCATCCCGAGCACGGTCTCCTCAGCGTCCGAGAGTTCAACGGGGGCACCTCAGGGGCCGTGCGGGCGCTGCGGCGCCTTGGCTTTGAGACCGTCACCCGCGTGCAACACCGCCCCCCGTCCTTGGGCGAGGAACACGCCAACCGGACCGCGGTCTACGAGGCGTACGGGGGCGACAAGATCGCGGGCATCATGCGGTTCCCCGGAGACAGCGTCGTCAACGTCTTCTCGGACGCCGAAGGGCCGTACGCCGACGAC
>DASPXY010001664.1:0-9103 GCA_035637055.1 Gemmataceae bacterium
TCGAGCCCGACCTCCAGTACATCATCCGGCCCGGCGGCACCGGGAACATCCCCAACGCCCTCGTGGTCGGCGCTCAGATCGGCGTCAACTTCTGAGCCGGCGGCCCGACCTGGCCACGAAAAGGAGTTCAAGAGCCATGTCAAGGTATCTCACAGGATTGGTGGGCGTGCTGCTGCCCCTGGCGGGCCTGGCCGCCCAGGAAGTGGTGGCACCGTGCCCGCAGGAACCAATCCCGGCCGCCCCCGCCCCCGGACCACCCCCGCCGGCCAGCATCAACCTGGGGCTGCGGCACGGCCACGCGGTCCCGTCCCGGTGTGGCCACAGCCACACCGGCGCCGGTAATATCGACATCGCCCAGTCGTCCCCGGACACCGTGACCGTCACCATGACGGGCGTGGCCGCGGCCGGCGCGAACCCGTGCAAGGACTCGGTGGCCACCGTGAGTTTCGACCTGTGCCAGGACTTTGAAGTCCGCTTCGACAGCCCCAAACTGACCAGGGCGAAACTGGTCGTCGAGGCGCGAGTCATCGGCCTGCTGCGCAGCGCCTGCAAGGGTGGCGCCACGGCCCAGGAGGGCCCGGGGTGCGCCACGGTGACCGCCGGCGGCGTGCCGCTGGTCAGGGTGTGCGCGCCGGAGCACGCCGTCGCCCGCGGCGAGAAACTGTCGATCAACGATCACGACGGGCCGTACGAGGTGCCGATCGGTCCAGGCAAATACGTGCTGCACCAGACCTTCACCGTGAGCGCGACCTACCCCCGGACCTGGTGCCCCGGCAAGGCGGTGGCCGAGTTCGGCTCGGACTCGGGGCTGGACAAGCTCTGGATCAGCTCCCATGACCCGTTTTCCGGGGCCAGCAAGAAGGACTTCGGCCTGCAGGTAACCCTCAAGGTCGTCGAGGACACTGGCACCGGTTTGCCCGCCGCCGCGCTGCAGAAGGCGGCCGCGATGCCGACACCCCTGTCCACGTCCGCACCGAGGTGAGAGCACAGGGGAACGGGGCGCCGAGGACAGGTCGTAGCGACAAGCGGCTCGCTTGTCGCTGAGCAGCAACGACAAGCGAGCCGCTTGTCGCTACGGTCCGGTGCATCCCGCTTTCGCTGTCGGCAACAGGCCGCACGATCTCGGTCCGGGACCGCCCGGCTGCCGCGCGGACCGCTATGCACGCCTCGTGGCCGGACCACCGCGGTGGCAGAGATTCCACTCAGCCAGGTAAATTTCCTACCACACCAACGACCGTCCGGTTCTCTTTGACGGCTCAGGCACACCTTTTCCGCCGTCTTGCGCCCAGAATCCAGCGAAAATCCTCTGACGCTTCCCATCTCGGCCAGGCTTCTCCCTCTCGGCACAGTGGTTGCTTTACCCCTCACGTCGTTGGCATCCCGCGATGCACGGAAGCCTGTGAAGATTGGCAGAGAACACCCGTCGGGAGATCGGGCAGCGGCACGCTGCGCAGTAATCAGGAGGTAGACATCCTTGGATACGATTCACCAGATCCTCGTTCCAACCGATTTTCCCGCGCACGCCGCCGAGGCGTTCCGGGTGGTCATACAGGATAGGAACAGTCTGGACGCAACGTGTATCAACACGATCCGCACGCTGTCGATGGACGCCGTGCAGGCAGCCAACTCCGGCCATCCGGGAACGCCGATGGCCCTGGCGCCGGTGGCCTACTGCCTGTGGCAGCAGTTCCTGCGCTTCGACCCGCAGGACCCGGTCTGGCCCAACCGGGACCGCTTCATTCTCTCGGCGGGCCACGCCTCCATGTTGCTGTACTCGCTGCTGCACCTCACCGGGGTGAAGGCGGTCAGCAAGGACTACGAGGCCCTGGGCGAGCCGTCGGTGCCGCTGGAGGCGATCAAGCGCTTCCGGCAGCTGGACAGCCGCTGCCCCGGCCACCCGGAGTACCGCTGGACCAGCGGCGTCGAGACGACCACCGGGCCGCTCGGCAACGGCCTGGCCACCAGCGTCGGCATGGCCATCGCAGGCCGATGGATGGCGGCTCACTTCAACCAGCCCGGGTTCGAGGACCTGATCGACTTCAAGGTCTACGCCCTCTGTGGCGACGGCTGCATGATGGAGGGCATCTCGGCCGAGGCCGCTTCGCTCGCCGGCCACCTGAAACTCTCTAACCTGTGCTGGATCTACGACAACAACCACATCACCATCGAGGGCAACACCGCCCTGGCCTTCAGCGATGACGTGGCCACCCGCTTCATCGGCCACGGCTGGAACGTCACCCGCGTCGGCGACGCCAACGACCAGGAGATGCTGGCAAGGGCCTTCCGCGTCTTCCAGAGTACCCGCGACCGCCCGACGCTGATCATTGTGGACAGCCACATCGGCTACGGCGCGCCGCACAAGCAGGACAGCAGCGCCGCCCACGGCGAGCCGCTCGGCGAGGAAGAGATCCGCTTGGCCAAGCGCAATTACGGCTGGCCGGAGGACGCGAAATTCTATGTCCCGGACGGAGTCTACGATCACTTTCGCAACGGCATCGGCAAGCGCGGCCAGGAACTGCGGGACGCCTGGTTCGCTCGGGTGCGCGAGTACAAGGCCAGGTATCCCGAGTTGGCAGAGCGGCTGTATCGCATGCAGCACCGTCAACTGCCGGAAGGCTGGGAAAAGGAGGTCCCGGCCTTCGCGGCAGATGTCAAGGGAATGGCAACGCGGGACGCCTCCGGGAAGGTGCTCAACGCCGTGGCCAGGAAGGTCCCGTGGCTGATGGGCGGCTCGGCCGACCTGGCACCTTCCTGCAAGACCCGGCTGACGTTCGACGGGGCCGGCGACTTCTCCGCGGACAGTCCCGGTGGGCGCAACCTGCATTTCGGCATTCGTGAGCACGCCATGGCCGCCGTGATGAACGGCATGGCCCTGGTCAAGGTGCGGGCCTATGGTTCCACCTTCTTCATCTTCAGCGATTACGCCCGCGGGGCGATGCGCCTCAGCGCCCTGATGGAGCTGCCGGTCGTTTACGTCTTCACGCACGACTCCATCGGCGTCGGCGAGGACGGCCCCACGCACCAACCGGTCGAGCAACTGGCGACGCTACGCGCCGTCCCGGGGCTGATCGTCCTGCGCCCCGCGGACGCCAACGAAACGGCGGAAGCCTGGAAGGTCATCATGAAGTTGCACCACGAGCCGGCCGTTCTCGTTCTCACCCGCCAGGCGGTGCCGATCCTCGACCGCAGCAAGTACGCTCCCGCTTCCGGGCTGGCCCAGGGGGCCTACATCCTGGCCGACGCGCCCGACGGCAAGCCGGACGTCTTGCTACTGGCAAGTGGCAGCGAAGTGGCGCTGTGCCTGGAGGCACACGAGCGGCTCAAGGTGGAGGGGATCAAAACCCGGGTGGTGAGCATGCCGTCGTGGGAATTGTTCGACGACCAGTCCCAGGAGTACCGCGATCGCGTGCTCCCCCCGGAGGTGACAGCGCGCGTCTCGGTGGAGCAGGCCTCGACGTTCGGCTGGGCCAGATACGCCGGCTCCACGGGACACAGCCTCGGGATGCAGTCCTTCGGTGCGTCGGCCCCCCTGAAGGAACTCGTGAAGAAGTTCGGCTTCACGACGGAGTATGTCGTGACCGCGGCCAGGGAACAGCTGGGCAGGGGCCAGGGAGGTCAGCGATGACGATCGTCGAACGCGCCCTGGATATGGTGACGAACGGTTCACGGATCGGTCTTGGTTCCGGCCGCGCCGCCCGGGCCTTCGTCAAGGCCCTCGGCGAGCGTGTCCGCAACGGGCGCCTTCACGTCTACGGAGTGCCAACGTCGGAGGAAACCGATCGCCTGGCCATGCAGGAGGACATTCCGCTCTTGACTCTGGCGCAGGCCGGAATCCTGGACCTGACTGTCGATGGGGCGGACGAGGTGGACCCTCACCTGGATCTGATCAAGGGCTACGGCCGGGCCCTGGTCCGCGAGAAGATTGTCGCCGCCTCTTCCCGGCGACTGATCATCCTGGTGGGCGACGAGAAGCTCGTCCCGCGGCTGGGAACGCGCGGCAAATTGCCGGTCGAGGTAGTGCCGTTTGCCCTGCCCCTGTGCGAGCGACGGCTGCGCGAACTCGGCTGCCGTCCGGTCCCCTACGTTCAGGGGGATCGCCTGTTTGTGACGGACAACGGCAATCACATTCTCGATTGCCAGATCGGCCCGATTTCGGATCCAACTCGGTTGGAAAACGACATCCGCGCGATTCCGGGCGTGGTGGGCACCGGGTTGTTCCTGGGAATGGCGAACACTGTCCTGATTGGAGACCGGAACGATTTTCGGATGATCGAGGAGAGGCGGCGCGGGAACCATCACCAACCACCGGAACCCGTAGCACCTGGGATGCAACAAGGTTCAAACCTGCGGTAGGAGTTGCGATGAGCATATTGAATCTGTGGAACCGATTTCAGGAATACCAGTGCCGGGTCCCGTCGCTCGGGCTGACACTTGACGTCAGCCGGATGCGGTTCGAGGATGGTTTTCTCGACCGGATGGCCGCGCCCATGCAGCGGGCGTTCGAGGCCATGGACGCACTGGAGCGCGGGGCCATCGCCAATCCGGACGAGAAGCGCATGGTGGGGCACTACTGGCTCCGTAAGCCGGACCTGGCCCCGACGCCGGCCATCGCCGCCGAGATCCGGAACACCATTGCCGAGATTAAACGCTTCGCCGGCGCCGTGCATGACGGCACCATCCGGACGTCAGAGGGCGGCCAGTTTCGGCACGTGCTGTCCGTTGGCATCGGCGGTTCGGCCCTCGGCCCGCTGTTCGTGGCCGACGCCCTCGGCAATCCCCGGGGCGATAAGTTAACGATCGATTTTATCGATAACACGGATCCCGACGGCATTGCCCGCACGCTTGCAAAACCGGCCAGCCGGCTTCACGAAACGCTCTGCATCGTTACCTCCAAGAGCGGCAGCACGCCGGAGCCGCATAACGGCATGCTGCTGCTGGACGAGGCGTTTCGCCGGGAGGAGCTGGACTTCGCCAAGCGTGCCGTGGCCGTCACCATGCCCGGCTCGCAGCTGGATCGCACCGCCGCGGCACAAGGCTGGCTGGCCCGCTTCCCCATGTTCGACTGGGTCGGCGGCCGCACCAGCGTGCTGTCCGCCGTCGGCCTTGTGCCCGCGGCGCTCCAGGGTCTGGACATCGACGGCCTGCTGGCCGGCGCCGCCGCCTGCGATGAGGCCACCCGCCGGCACGACCTGCGGAGCAACCCCGCGGCCCTGATGGCCCTGATGTGGTACCACGCCACCGGCGGCAAGGGCAAGAAGGACATGGTCGTCCTCCCCTACAAGGATCGCTTGCTGCTCTTTAGCCGCTACTTGCAGCAACTCGTCATGGAGTCGCTCGGCAAGCGCCTGAACCTGAAAGGCGAGCGCGTCGATCAAGGCATCGCGGTTTACGGCAACAAAGGTTCCACCGACCAGCACGCCTACGTGCAGCAATTACGCGACGGCGTGAACAACTTCTTCGTCACCTTCATCCGCGTACTGGAGTCGGGCGGCTCCGCGCACGAGGTCGCGCCGGGCGTCACGGCCGGCGACTACCTGCACGGCTTCCTGCTCGGCACGCGCGCGGCCCTGTTTGAGAACGACCGCGAGTCCTTGACCCTCACGATCCCGCGCGTCGATGCCCGGACGGTGGGCGGGCTGATCGCCCTCTTCGAGCGCGCCGTGGGTTTGTACGGCAGCCTGATCGGCATCAACGCTTACCACCAGCCCGGCGTCGAGGCCGGCAAAAAGGCGGCCGCAGCGATCCTGGCCGTACAAGGGAAGGTGCTCGCAGCCCTTTCCGCAGCGCCGCAGACCGCCGAACAGATCGCCACCACGGTCGGCATCCCCGACGCCGCCGAGGTGGTCTACTTCCTCCTGGAGCACCTGACGGCTGACGGCCGGGCGCGCTCCAGCGGGACCGGCGCCCCTGGTCAGATGACGTTCCGCAAACCTTGACTCCACAAGAGGTGACACCATGAATCTTCTCGACTCCCTGAAACGCTCCACGACGGTCGTTGCCGACACGGGCGATTTCGAGGCCATCGCCGAATACCGGCCGCAGGACGCGACCACCAACCCGTCCCTCATCTACCAGGCGGCCCAGAAGCCGCACTACCGGCACCTCGTGGACGAGGCGCTCGACTTCGCCCTCCGTTCCCCCGGCGACGCCGCGGCGCGCTCGACCGCGTTCATGGACAAGTTGTTCATCACCTTCGGCTGCGAGATCCTCAGGATCGTCCCCGGCCGGGTCTCCACCGAGGTCGATGCCGGCCTCAGCTTCGACACCGAGGGCACCCTGGCCAAGGCCCGCAAACTGATCGACATGTACGAGAAGGCGGGCATCCCTCGGGAGCGGATCCTCATCAAGATCGCCAGCACCTGGGAAGGCATTCGGGCGGCCGAGCAGCTGGAGCGCGAAGGGACGCACTGCAACCTGACGCTGCTGTTCAGCTTCGCCCAGGCCGTCGCCTGCGCCGAGGCCGGTGTGACACTGATCTCGCCGTTCGTCGGCCGCATCTACGACTGGTACCGGAAGGAGCACGGCGTCAAGGACATTCCCGCCGACGAGGATCCTGGAGTCGAGTCCGTCACGCGCATCTACGAGTACTTCAAGAAATTCGGCTACAAGACGCAGGTCATGGGCGCCAGCTTCCGCAAGGTGGACCAGATCGTTCGCCTCGCCGGCTGCGACCTGCTGACCATCAGCCCCGACCTGCTGGCCCAGATGGAGAAGACCGAGGGCGACGTCAAGCGCCAGCTGAGCATGGAGGCCGCCCGGGCGTCCGACGCGAAGCAGATTCACCTCGACGAGAAGACGTTCCGCTGGATGCACAACGAGGACGCCATGGCCACCGAGAAGCTGGCCGAGGGCATCCGCAAGTTCTACGCCGACGCCCGCAAACTGGAGCAGTACGCCCGGGCACGGGTGGCTCAGAAGATGGCCAGTTGAAACGATACCGATTCCCGTGGCGGCACGTTTGCAACTTGCCGGCTCAACAACGGCAAGTTGCAAAGGTGCCGCTCCACCTAACACAAAGGACTAATCCATGGCAACCACAAGCACCGCGGTGAAACAAAAGACCGTCGATGCCAGCAAACCCGGAGCGGCAGGTCCGCTCTCGGCGGAGGAGTTGCGCAAGATGCACGCCTACTGGCGGGCCGCGAACTACCTGGCCGTCGGCCAGATCTACCTGATGGACAACCCGCTCCTCAAAGAGCCGCTCGCGCTCAAGCACGTCAAGCCGCGCCTGCTCGGGCACTGGGGAACCACGTCGGGCCAGAACTTCCTCTACCTGCACCTGAATCGGGTCATCAAGGAGTACGACCTGAACATGCTCTATATCTCCGGCCCCGGGCATGGGGGGCCGGCGCTGGTGGCCAACGCCTACCTGGAGGGGACGTACAGCGAGGTCTACCCCAACATCGGCCAGGATGAGGCCGGCCTCAAGCGGCTCTTCACCCAGTTCTCGTTCCCCGGCGGCATCCCTAGCCACGTCGCTCCGGAGACGCCCGGGTCGATGCACGAGGGCGGTGAGCTGGGCTACGCCCTGTCGCACGCCTATGGCGCCGCCTTCGACAACCCCGACCTGATCGTCGCCTGCGTCGTCGGCGATGGCGAGGCCGAGACGGGGCCGCTCGCCACCGGCTGGCACGGCAACAAGTTCCTCAACCCGGTGCGTGACGGCTGTGTGCTGCCCATCCTGCACCTCAACGGCTACAAGATCGCCAATCCCACGGTGCTCGCCCGCATCAGCCACGAAGAGTTGGAGGCTTTGATGCGCGGCTACGGCTACACCCCCCACTTCGTCGAGGGTGACGACCCGGCCAAGATGCACCAACTCCTGGCGCGCACCCTCGACCTCGTCATCGGCGAGATCAAGGCCATTCAGGCGGACGCCCGCACGAACGGCTTCACCAGCCGCCCCCGATGGCCCATGATCGTCTTCCGCAGTCCCAAGGGTTGGACCGGCCCGAAGGAAGTCGATGGACTGAAGTGCGAGAGTTACTGGCGCTCGCACCAGGTGCCGCTGTCCGACATGGAAAAGCCCGGCCACGTGCAGGTTCTGGAAACCTGGATGAAGAGTTACAAGCCGGAAGAGTTGTTCGACAAGACGGGCCGGCTCATCCCCGAACTGGCCGAGTTGCCGCCGAAGGGGGAGAAACGCATGAGCGCGAACCCACACACCAACGGCGGCCTGCTGCTGAAGGATCTCAAGCTGCCCGACTTCCGCGACTACGGCGTGGACGTGCCCACCCCCGGCGCAACGGACGCGGAATCCACGCGGATCATGGGCAAGTTCCTCCGCGACGTCATGAAGGCGAACCTGGAGAGCAAGAACTTCCGCCTGGTCAGCCCGGACGAGTCGAACTCCAACCGCTGGCAGGACGTGCTCGAGGTCACCAACCGCGCCTGGGTCGCCGAGACGTTGTCATACGACGACCACCTGAATCCCGAGGGTCGAGTGATGGAGATGCTCAGCGAGCACCAGTGCCAGGGCTGGCTCGAAGGGTATCTGCTGACTGGGCGGCACGGGTTCTTCAGCTGCTACGAGGCGTTCATCCACATTATCGATTCGATGTTCAACCAGCACGCCAAGTGGCTGAAGGTGACGCGTGAAATCCCGTGGCGGCGGCCGATCGCCTCGCTGAACTACCTATTGTCCTCGCTGGTCTGGCGCCAGGACCACAACGGTTTCAGCCACCAGGATCCCGGCTTCATCGACCACATCGTCAACAAGAAGGCGGAGGTCATCCGGGTCTATCTGCCGCCGGACGCCAACACCCTGTTGAGCGTGACCGACCACTGCTTGCGCAGCCGCAACTACGTCAACCTGGTGGTGGCAGGCAAGCAGCCGGCGCCGCGGTGGCTGACGATGGACCAGGCGGTCAAGCACTGCACCGCCGGCCTCGGCATCTGGGACTGGGCCAGCAACGACCAGGGTGGTGAGCCGGACGTGGTGATGGCCTGTTGCGGCGACGTGCCCACCCTGGAAACCCTCGCCGCGGTGGAACTGCTCCGCAAGCACGCCCCAGAGCTGAAAGTGCGGGTGATCAACGTGGTCGATCTCATGAAGCTCCAGCCGGCCAGCGAACATCCGCACGGCCTGAGCGACAAGGACTTC
>DASPXY010001665.1:0-7290 GCA_035637055.1 Gemmataceae bacterium
ACCATCGTGGCGAGGGCTTCGATTTCGAGACGGCCAAGCCCCTGGAGGCCACGCAGGCGCGGGTGGATAAAGTGGAATGTAATGCCCGCGGCGAATTCGGCGAGCATTACGTGTTCCTGCAAAAGTGGCTCAAGCAGTAAGAGCCGGTGGACCCCTCCCCCCAACCCCCTCCCCGAAACGGAGAGGGGGAGAAGAAGCCAGAGCGCTTTGCTCGCTCCCCCTCTCCCTGTGGGGGAGGGGGTTGGGGGGGAGGGGTTTTCGCCGGTAATTTGAAGGCAGTGGAGGAATCTGCCGTGGACTTCCCACGCGAGATGGTTGGCGACATTCTGGTGGTCACGCCTCAGAGGGAGTACCTCGACGCCAGCAACACCAAGGAATTCAAACGCGACATGCAGCCGCTGCTCGATGCCCACACCAAGGTGGTGATGGATCTGCACCGGGTGGAGCTGGTAGACAGTGCCGCGTGTGGAGCGTTCATCGGCTTCCTGCGGCATCTGCATGCGCGCGGCGGCGAGATGAAGCTGTGCGCGATCACCAAGCCGGTCCGCACGCTCTTTGAGTTGGTGCGCATGCCGCGCATCTTCGACATCTTCAACACCCGCGATGAGGCGCTCAAGGCCTTTCAGGTGTAAGACGCGCGTGTGAGGATCTCACTGTGGAACTCGCCTCTGTGCTGGTGGTGGCGCCGCGAGCGCAGTACCTCGATCTGCGCAACACCGCGGAGTTCAAGAGCGACATGGCTTTGCTGCTTGCCCACCACACGCGGATCGTCCTGGATCTGTATCGCGTGGAGACGGTCGATAGCTCCGCGATCGGGGCGTTCGTGAGCTGCTTGAAGCGGGTCTTGCCCAGAGGCGGCGATCTGAAACTGTGCTGCCTCGCCGCGGAAGTGCGCACGATCGCCGAACTGACCAAACTGCATCGCATCGTCGAAATCTGGAACACGCGCGAGGAGGCCATCCGGGCCTTTGGGATTTGAGGAACGCTACGCGGGTGGCGGGTGACGGGTGACGGGTGGCGGGAGAAGCAGAGGCTTCGATGTCTTCTCCCGCCACCCGTCACCCGTCACCCGCCACCCCCGCGGCAGGAGCAGGCAGCGATGAGCACCACCGCGGAGGCGCCGGCGACACTCGCGACCAACGACCGCAAACTCCTCGTCGAACTCCTGCATCGCCGCTGGAAGTCGGGGGGGTCGCGCCGCTTGCGCTACTGGCGCAAAAAGTACGCCTGGTTGCTCGTCGTCGGCGGGGCCAGGTTCCTCAAGCGCACCATCGACATCCTCGGCGCGCTCACCGGCCTGTTGCTGGCCTCGCCGCTGTTCCTGATCGTCGTCATTCTGCTCAAGCTCACCGACCGCCGTGGCCCGATTCTGTTCTGGCAAAGCCGCGTCGGCCTGTGGGGGCGCGAGTTCCCCTTCCCCAAGTTTCGCTCGATGGTCACCAACGCGGAGGAGATCAAGAAGCGCATGCTCGATCTGCTCAGCCACGTGCGTGTCGAGTTAGCGCGGCTGGCGGACGAACGGACCGATCTGGACGACGAGACGCGGGAGGGGATGAAACGCTTCGCGAAGGAATCGCCCATGAAGGCCGGCAAGCTGATGAAACAGTTCACGCCTGCCGTGCGCAAGACCATCGAGACCTTGAGTGGGGAAGTGCTGGCGCGGATGGTTGACCAGCTGACCGACCTCGATCCGAAGAGCCGGCAAATCCTGGCGGCGATGAAGAACGACCACGCCAACAGCATCACCTTCAAGATGAAGAAGGATCCGCGCGTCACGCGGATCGGCAAGATTCTCCGTAAACTGAGCATCGACGAGTTGCCGCAGCTGTGGTGCGTCTTCAAGGGTGACATGTCGCTGGTCGGCCCGCGGCCGGCGGTGCCCGGTGAAGTCGCCGAGTATACCCTGGAGGAGCGGGCGCGGCTCGATGCGAAGCCCGGACTGACCTGCATCTGGCAGGTGAAGGCGCGCGGCACGGGGTTCGAGGTGCAGAAGCGGTTGGACCTCGAATACATCCGCAGCCAGAGCTTTTGGGGCGACATCAAGTTGCTGTTGAAAACCGTCCCCGCGGTGCTGCTGGGGAGGGGGGCGTACTAACTGCCCTGGTTTGCCGGACCCCTCCCCCCAACCCCCTCCCCGAAACGGAGAGGGGGAGCAAGACTCTGCTTCTCCCCCTCTCCGCTTCGGGGAGGGGGTTGGGGGGAGGGGTTTCGCCACCCGCAAACGGGACACCATAGGCCAAGGAGAGTAAATGTCGTGCGGGCGATCATCATGGCCCCCGGGAACGCCCCCGGAATGGTCCCGAACAGCGAACTCAATGAGCGCTACCCCCTCCCCCTGTTGCCGTTGGTGGACCGCCCCTTTCTGCAGCACGTCGTCGAGTTCTGCATTAGCCAGGGCGTCAAACAATTCGACTTTGTCCTGAGCCACCTCCCCGAAAAGATCGAGGCGTTGCTCGAAGACGGCAAGCGCTGGGGCAGTCGCTTCACGTTCCACCTGGCCCGCGATCCGTTGCGTCCTTATCGGTTGCTGCGCATCCTCGACCTTCAGGGCCAACCGGGCGAACCGTTGCTGCTAGGCCACGCCGACCGTCTCCCCCAGATGCGTCTGCAGGAGGCCAGCGGGACCGGCGTCTTGCCGCTGCTGTTCGGCTGGCGCGACAAGGCCGCCGCGGATCCCGAGAGCCGCCGCTGGACCGGTTGGGCCTTGCTCGCCCCCGACCGCCTGACGTCGCTGCCGTCCGACCCCGACGAGGCGGAACTCGAGGCTTATCTTCGGGCCAATGTGGAGAACGAGCGGGGTTGGTCGGAGGTCGGCAGGCCGCTCAGCGTGGCCAGCTACGCGGAGATCCTGGAGTCGCAGCGCGCCGTCCTGGCGGGGACGTTCCCCGGTTTGCTCCTCAGTGGGTGGGAGATCAAGAAGGAGGCTGGTTTCCATGTCACCGACGAGTCGTTGGTTGCGTTGCGTGCGGATGGCATGCCGGAGGCGGTGGCGCAGAAACTCGACCCCCTGAAGGGGAAGGAGTTCGGGCCGCAGGAGAATTTTGCGGGGGCCCTCGCGAAGCTGCTCGACAAGGCCGAACGGAAGCGGTTCCAGGAGTTGGTGCTGAAGCACGTCACCAAGTACGACAATACGGGTCTGTGGTTGTCGCGCAACGTGAAATTGCACCCGACGGTCAAGCACGCCCCGCCGGCCTACGTGTGTGACAACTCCAGCGTCGACGGCGGGGTCGAACTTGGCCCGAACGTCGTCGTCGGCAACGACTGCCTGCTGGACACCGGCTGCACCGCCAGCAACGCCCTGATCTTTCCCGGAACCTACGTCAGCGAACTGCTGGAACTGACGGACGTGCTGCTGGACAAGAACCTGCTGATCAATGCGCGCCTGGGGGTCGAACTCGACATTGACGAGTTCATACCGGGCAATACGCGCGAGGGGCACTTCCTGCCGGGGCTCACCGGGCTGTTCCGCTGGGTGGTGGCGGTGCTGTTGCTGCTGCTCACCAGCCCGGTGCTCCTGTTGACGATGTTGTGCCTGTTCCTGTTCCGCCGCGGGCCGGTCTGGCATCGCAAGGAAGTCGTGCGCCTGCCCGCCCCGAAGGATCAGCCGCGCTGGCGGACCTTCAAGATCCTGAGTTTCAGCCCCGACTTTCCGCCGGGCATCGGGGTGCGCTGTGGGTTCCGGGCGCTGTTGCTGCGATTTCTCCCGGCCCTGATCAATGTGGTCAAGGGCGAACTGGCCTTTGTCGGCTTGCCGCCGCGCACGCCGGAGGAAATCGGCAACCTCTCCAGGGCCTGGAAGCGGCTCTACCTCAGGGGCAAGGCCGGCATTATCACCGAGGGCACGTTCAGCGGGCCCAACCCCACCGAGGATGAACTGTACGCCGCGGACGCCTTTTACGCCGCCACGGCGACCTGGCGCTACGACCTCAAATTGCTGCTGCGTTTCCTGGCCCGCTCCCTCTTCCCTTTCCGGCGTTCGCGGGTCATTGTGGACGTCGAGGAGGGTTCGAGCGATTGATCCATCTGCCGCTTGTTGAGCCTCGCGTACATTATCCTGTTGAGGACCGATCGCGAGCGCGTTTCCACTGGAGGCACGACATGGCGGGCAGATTGATCGCGAAGATCAAGAAGACGTTTCGACGCGAGGGCCTGTTCGGCACCTTGAAAAAGGCCGTCGTCAAGGTGTATAGCCGCATCCTGGACCAGACGCCCGCGCGTCGTCGTGCCAAGCGTTTGAAAGAGAAAGAGGATCGCGAATTCGACCGGCAATTCAATGTCCACACGGCGGGCTTCGTGCCGCTGGATCGTCTGGGCTTCGGCAGCAGCAACAAGGACCACGGCTTCGCCCACGATCCGATCGACCCCACGCGGTTCCAGCGCACCGTCGGCAGCCTCAAAATACGCCACGAGGACTTCGTATTCATCGATTTCGGATCGGGAAAGGGAAGATCGCTGTTGCTGGCGTCGCAGTTGCCGTTTCGCAAGATCATCGGGGTGGAGTTCGCGCCGGAACTGCACCAGATCGCCGAGCAGAACGTCCGTTCGTTCCGCTGTGACGGCCAGAAGTGCAAGGACATCGAGTTGGTCTGCGGCGATGCTGCCGAGTACGCGTTGCCGCCGCTGCCGACGGTCGTCTACTTCTTCAACCCGTTCGGGGCCGAGGTGATGGCGCGGGTGATCGCGAACATTCGCAAGTCGTGGGCGGAACATCCGCGGGAGATGTACGTCGTTTACGTGACGCCGGTCGTGGATGAACTCTGGGCGGCGGCGGATTTCGTGGAGCGGGTGTCCTCGCAGAAGGGGTATTGCTCGGTGTACAAGGCCCGTGCTCCAGGTTGAGACAAGCAGCGGACCGTGACGGCGAGCGCACCGCGGACGGAGGGCGAAGGGCAGGGAGGTGTGGGTGTGGAATGCAATGCAATCCAATCTCACCTCTGTCCCTACTTCTATTATTCCAGCGCTTAGCAGCCCAGACAACCCTCTTCGCCAAACTGTCCCTTCGCGGGCGCTCCCGCCTTGTGTCCTGTGGTCCGCATCGAGCAGAACAGGCCGCGAATGACCATGTCCAACGCAGCCGCACAGCCGACCGCCGAATCGCAGCCGCCGGCGCGGCCGCGTCCCTCCTCTTTCTTCAACTGGTTGCTGATCTTGCTGCTCGTCAGCGCGTTCGGTGCGTTGACGTACTGGGTGCTGCGCGAGGGCGCCGAGGCAGGCCAGGGACTGCCCGCGTACTCCGTCTATGCCGACGACGCGCGCGGTCTGGCGCAGGCGGCGGCGGTGGTTGGGCGGTTCGGCTGGCAGCCCATCGCCGTTACCCGGCCGATCCAGGGGACGCGCGCCCGCGGATTGCTAATTCTTGTCGAACCGTCCCGCGCAGACGTCCTCGGCCGTTCGGAGAGCGGCATGAGCGACGATGACGTGCGCGGCCTGCTGCGCTGGGTCGGCAACGGTAATGCGCTCCTGTTCGCCAGTCGCGAGCGGACTCCCCTGCACGACAAATTGCAGGTGTTCCTGGGCGGAGGCCCACGCGACGACACGCCGCGGACCGTGGAGCAAATTGAGTTCAGCGGCTACACCGAGGACGTCGAGGCGCTGGAGGTGGAAGGTCGCGCGACGGTTGAGGGCGGCGGGGCGGTGCCGCTCTGGTGGATCGGGGACCGTCCCGGTGCCTTGCTCGTACCGCACGGCAAGGGCCGCGTGCTGGTGCTGCCCGATCCGTCGCTGCTGACGCATCGCGGCCTGTTGCGGCGTGACAACGTCCTGTTGCTGTCCAACGTCGTGGCGCGCGAGGCGCGCGATGGCAAGGTCTACTTCGACGAATATCATCACGGGATACGCTCCGGCGGCGGCGCGTGGGGCTATTTGCGGTTCCACCACCAACACGCGAGCGTCCTGCTGCTGTTTGCGGCCCTCGCCGTGGCGGTCTGGGGCGTCGCGGTGCGGTTGGGGCCCGCGGTGCCGGCGCCGGTCGAGAGTACGGCCGACGCGGTGGACTATGCGTCGGCCGTGGCGCGGATCTATCAGAAGGCGGGCGTGCGGCATCTGCTGGCGGATCTGATCGTGCGCGACTTCCTCGGCCGATTGACGGCGCACCTTCGCTTGCGGCGCAGTGCCGCGCCCGCCGAGATCGTCGCTGTGTGGCGGCGGCGTCATCCCGGCGGCGAATCGCGCGAGCGCCTGGAGGAACTGCTACGCGGCGCCGCCGAGTTGCGTCAGAGCGCCCAAGCGCGGCAGGTGAGCGAGGCCGAATTGCTGGCGTGGGCGCGAGGGTTCGACGAGTTCATCAACGAGGCGAAGGCGACCGTTTAGCGACGCGGGAAACCCCTCCCCCCAACCCCCTCCCCCACAGGGAGAGGGGGAGAAGAAGAGTCGTCTTTGTCCGGCTCCCCCTCTCCCTGTGGGGGAGGGGGTTGGGGGGAGGGGTTCTGACGCTACGCCTAAACGGACAAACGAGGTGGCTTGTGGGCGAGGAAACGCGATCGGTCCAGCAACTGGTCGAGGCCCTGCAAGATCGGGCGGAGCGCGTCGTTGTCGGCCAGGGCGAGAACCTGCAGCACATGCTGCTGGCGCTGATCTGCGGCGGCCACATCCTGCTCGAAGGCGTGCCCGGCACCGCGAAGACCTTGATGGCAAGGACACTGGCCAGGCTGCTCAAGATCGACTGCAAGCGCGTCCAGTTCACGCCGGACCTGATGCCGTCGGACATCCTCGGCACGAACATCTTCAACATGCAGCACAGTCGTTTCGAGTTCCGCGCCGGCCCCGTCTTCACCGATCTGCTCGTCGCCGACGAGATCAACCGCACGCCGCCGAAGACGCAATCCGCCCTGCTGGAGGTGATGGAGGAGAAGACCGTCACCCTCGACGGCGTCAGCCACGTCCTGTCGGAACTGTTTACCGTCGTGGCGACGCAGAATCCGATCGAGTACGAGGGCACCTATCGCCTGCCGGAAGCGCAGCTCGATCGCTTCCTGTTGAAGCTGGTAGTGACGCACCCGCCGGCCGACGAGGAGGACCGCATCCTCAAACTGTATCAGGGCCGCGCCGGTCTGGGTCATCCGCTCGACATCCTGGACCGGCCGCCGACCGCTTCAACGATGGAACCTGCCGACAGTTTCGCGGGTGTTAGCCGGACGGACATTCTGCGAGCGCGGCAGGAGATGGCGACGGTGACGGCGAAGCCGGAGGTGTGTACTTACATCGGCCAAATCGCCCGGATGACGCGACAGATGGACCGGGTGCTGATGGGCGCCAGCTCGCGCGCGGCGGTTCACATGCTGCAGGCGGCGA
>DASPXY010001666.1:0-4233 GCA_035637055.1 Gemmataceae bacterium
GGATATCCTCGGTCATCTGCGCGGCACCGGGCTGCACGTTCCGGGGTGCTGGGTGCTCAGCCTGTTCCTCGGTAAGCCGTAGCCCGCGTTCCGTCGCCGGTGCCGGAGCAGCGGCCCCCTTCTTCCCCGCACCCCAGAGCGGCGCCGCCAGCTCCGTGTTCCAGCGATCCCAGGCGGTTTTCAGCTCCTTCACCTTCTCCGGGTGTTTCGCGGCCAGATTATTCGCCTCGCCAATGTCCGCTTTCAGGTTGTACAAGTGCAGCCCGGTATTGTCGTAGCGGACGAGCTTCCAGTCGCCGCGCCGTACCGCGAGCTGTTCGCCGAAACGCCAGTAGAGGGTGTCGTGCGGCGCCCCTTGCACTTTCCCCTCCAGGTAAGGCAGCAGGTTCACCCCGTCGAGCTTCGCGCCGGCCGGAACCTCGGCGCCGGCTGCGGCCAATGCCGTCGGCAGGATGTCGAGAGCGATGATCGGATGGTCGTACTGCTTGCCGCCCGGCAGCCGGCCCTTCCACTGCAGGACGAACGGCACACGCACGCCCCCTTCCAGGAGTTGCCGTTTCGACCCGCGCAGGGGGAAGTTGCGCGACCCGTTGATCGTTGTGCCGATCATCGTTGGGCCGCCGTTGTCGCTGAAGAAGAAGATAAGCGTATCGTCCTCCAGGCCATGCTCGCGCAGTTTCGCCAGCACGCGGCCGATGGCGTCGTCCATCGCGGAGAGCATCGCCGCGTAGGTGCGCCGCTGCTTGTCCGCGATCTTCGGGAAGCGCTCCAGGTACTTCGCGCTCGCCTCCATCGGCGTGTGGACGGCGTTGAAGGCCAGGTACAGGAAGAACGGTTCCTTGGCGTGTTTGTCAATGAACCCGACGGCCTCACGGGCGAAGGCGTCAGTGAGGTACTCTTTCTCCTCGACCGGGGAGGTGCCGCGCTGGATGGCCTTGCCCTTGATCGCCGGAAAGTAGGAATGAGCGCCGCCCAGGAAGCCGAAGAACTCCTGGAAGCCGCGTGCCGTCGGGTGCATCTTCGGCGCGCCGCCGAGGTGCCACTTGCCGACCAGGCCGGTGACGTAGCCCAGCGCTCGCAGGCGGTCCGCCATCGTCACCTCGCTGACCGGCATGCCCTGCTTGACGCCGGCCCCGGGATTGAACTCGTGGCCGAAGCGATTCTGATAGCGGCCGGTCATCAGGCCGGCGCGGGTTGGGCTGCAATACGGCCCGGAGACGTAGCCGCTGGTGAAGCGCACGCCGTTGCGGGCGAGGCTGTCGATGTGCGGCGTCGGGATGTCCTTGCAGCCCTGGAAGCCGGCGTCGGCGTAGCCCAGGTCGTCAGCCAGCAGGATGATGATGTTCGGTCGTTTTGGCTTTGTGCCCGGCGCTGCCGTGGCCGGGGAGGCGAGGAGGCCGGCCACGAGGAGCGCGGCGACGATGCGAGTCAACATGGGAGGTCCTTTCGCGGTTGGAGAGCAGGGGTCGCCCATGTCCCAGATTGTGCAGGATCCCCGGTCGGGCGTCAAAGAGAATCAGCTGAAGGGCCGCGCGGACAGGTCGGGCCGGCTTCCCCTCAGAAACGGAACACGGTATGCTATCGCGGTCGAATCACTGTCCAGGAGGAAGGACCGATGAAATCGCCGTTCCCGGGCATGGACCCGTACATCGAACCCTGCGGCTACTGGGGTGACTTTCACAACGATCTCATTGCTGAGATCAAACGCACACTCGCTGCTGCCCTGCCGGAAAAGTACCGTGTCCGGACTGGAGAGCGAGACATCATTGAACTCGTCGAGGAAGAAGGTAAGCGGGAGCGTGCCATGTATCCCGACCTGGGCGTCACCGGGCCACTTGCCCAGCCGCCCGCTGGCGAAGGGGGCGTGGCCGTTGCAGAACCGACGACAGAGAACGCGGCGCTGTCACTACGGGCCTTCATCGCCGAGGAGTTCCGCGAGCAGTTCATCGAGATCCACACCACCGAACCCGAACGCCGGCTCGTCACCTGTATCGAGGTGCTGTCGCCGTCGAACAAACGGCAAGGCTCCACCAGCCGCGAGCAGTACCTGCGCAAACGGCAAGCACTGCTGCTCGGCGCTGCCAACCTCGTCGAGATCGACCTGCTCCGCGGCGGCACGCGCATGCCGATGCTCGATCCCCTCCCGAAGACTCCGTACTATCTGCTCGTTGGACGATGGTACAAGGAGGCAGTGTGCCGCGTCTGGCCCGCGAGTTACCTGCGCGCCCTGCCCCCCATCCCGATCCCACTCGACCGCCCCGATCCGGACGTGACGCTCGACCTGCAACCGCTCGTAAACGCCATCTACGAGCGCAGCCGCTACGGCCTGGACATCGACTACACGAAGCCGCTCGATCCGCCGCTCGCTGACGCCGACCGCGCCTGGCTGGTGGAACAACTCAAGGTGCGCCAGGCGGCCCATTGAGCGTCTCCTGCGCTGCCAACGAATGGACGAGGAGTCGAGGATGCCATCCCCTTTTCCCGGCATGGATCCCTTCCTGGAGAAGAGCCCCATCTTCCAGGAACTGCACACGCAAATTCTGGCAGAGGCCCAGGCGCAATTGCAGCCGCAACTGCGCCCGAAGTACGTGGCGCGCCTCGAACGCCATCTCTCCGAAGGGAGCGTCTGGGACATGGGCGCGGGGACCATCTCGCTCGAACGCAAGGAGCCGGACATCACCATCGCCAGCGCCGCAGGCGGGAAACTCAGTCCGGGTTCGACCGCAGTGCTCGCTACGCCCACAGTGACCGCTGCCGAGGAACTCGACCCCGACGAACTCCAACTGCGCAAGCAGCGGCGCATCGTGATCTACGTGCAGGCGCGGCCACGGCTGGCGGTGACCAGCATCGAATTGTTGAGCCCGACGAACAAGGAGCCCGGTGCCGTCGGACAGACTCGCTACCTGGAGAAGCGCTCCTCGGCCCTGCATGGTGGGCTGCACTGGGTCGAGATCGACCTACTTCGCGGTGGACAACGGCCGCCGATTCCCGTGCCGTTGCCTGCGGAGGCCACGTACCTCACCTACGTAGCGCAGGCGACGCCGACGGGGTGGAATCACCTGCTCTACGCCTGGAAACTGGCGGAGCCGTTGCCTGTGCTGCCCATCCCACTACTCGGCAGCGATCAGGCGCGGCTCGACCTCGGCGCTTGCTTCGCTGCCGCCTACGACCGCACCGCCGCGGATGACGAGGCGGACTACGCCGGGGATCCGCCTCCTCCCAGCCTGGGCGACGAAGACCGCCGCTGGCTCGACCAGCTGCTTCGCGAGCAGGGCCATCGCAAGCGGACGCGACGCGGCCGAAAGGGCCCTGCTTCTTGACGCCGCGCTTCAGGCTGGGGCCGCCGTCTTGAGCAGCGCCTCCAGGCGATTGCCGGCGGCCTTCAGGCCAAGGATGTCGCCGACCTTCTCGACGATTACTCCCGCCGCTTCCGCCGGTGGGAGTCCCCCCGAGTAGATGTTCGAGATCACCGTGTACTCGAAGCGCACCGCCGGGTTGCCGCTGAACTGAGCCGCCGCCCGTTGCTCCGGGTCGCCGAGACGGTACACGAGATAGGCCGACAGGCTGCGCGAGGCGAGCGCGTCGCCGCCGGGCCGTTCGCCGATCAGGTAGACAATCAGGTCAGCCTGCAATCGCTCCGCGATTGGTTCGGCGAGTTTTACCCTCCCGTAACGCGCCAGGAGCGGCTGTCCCGTCGTCCACCCGCAGCCGCTCAGCCCGTCAAACAGCACTGGCAGCAGATCCGGCATATTGTGGTGGACCGCCTCGGCGCTCAACCCGTCCGAGACGAGGATCTGCACCTGACGATGCTCCGGCGTCAGTGTCGCAAGGCTCTCCGCCGAAAGGCGTGAGCCGAGTTCCGGTGAGTTCAGGTGGGCTTCCTTGGTGGCCGCCGCCGTCGTGACGACGCGGAACGGGGCGATGCGCTGCAACTCCTCGACGCGCAGCTCGGCATGGATTGCCTCACGGCCGATGGCCTGGTCCAGCTTCAGGCGGCGCGAGACTTCGTTGGCAGGACGCGGGCCGGCACTGGCAAGGCCGGGCACTGCCGGTGTGGCCGATAATAGCTCCTGAAACTCCTCTTCCGAGTCACAGAAGCGGCGCGGATCGCCCCAGTGCGGGCCGCGCGTGACGGCCCCACTTGCTTCCCTCACGAAGATGCCCCGGCCGATGCCCCACTCCAGGAACTCCGCGGCGGGCAGGCGGCCATGGACCTCGCGCAACGTCTGATCG
>DASPXY010001667.1:0-7007 GCA_035637055.1 Gemmataceae bacterium
TATGGACGATTACCCAAAGGCCGTCAAGCGGCAACTCCGGGAACTCGCCGCGATCGCCCATGAGCGCGAGTTGCGCACGTATCTGGAACGGCTCGAAATGGATTTCGCGCAATGGCGGGCAGGTAGAATCGACACATGGGAGCTATCGGATCGGATTCATCGCTTCCATCAAGGCCCAAGTCGGGATCTGTTTGTCCAGTACACAGGCAATTGGCCCGACATGGTCGTAGCCCATGCCCTGGTCTCTGGCCTGCTGAAAGAGTCCGAGGTAACCGCGGAGGTTCTCCAGGCCCTTGCCAGGCCGATCGCATTCTACCGCAGTTTGGAGCAGGACTCGAAGAGTCGCCCCGAGTAACTTCTGGGGGAGGTGATCGCCATGTCGGAGCGCACCGGAAAGAACGACCTGGCTCGTGAACTCGCTGCTCGGATGAAGACGGACGAGGAGACCGCCACGGCCTGGATCGATGGTTTCATCGAAACCTTGTACGAGAGCATCAAGGCAGGCCACAGCGTGACGCTGCAAGGGCTGGGCGGCTTCTACGTCAAGCCCAGGCGAGACACCTGGGTCTTTCGCTTCAACCCCGGACAGAAGTTGCGGAAGTTGTTCGGCTGGTCCTCGAAGTACAAAGGGGATCTGTGAAGTCTCAGCGTGGGCAAACGCCAGAAGTGCCCGCCGTGACGGCCACAACGGAAGGAGTTCAACCCATGACGCGAACGCTCGCCTGGATCGGCGCCCTGCCGGTGCTGTTGTTCCTGGCTCCCGCCTCCGGCAAGGCCGATGCGGCTCAACCCGCCAGGAAACCCAACATCGTCTTCCTGCTCGCCGACGACCTCGGCTGGAAGGACGTCGGCTATCACGGCAGCGAGATCCGCACGCCGCACCTCGACAAGTTGGCCGCTGCCGGCGTGCGGCTGAATCACTTCTACGTGATGCCGCTATGCTCGCCGACACGCGCCTGCCTGATGACGGGTCGTTATCCGATCCGCTATGGTCTGCAAACCGGGGTCGTCCGACCGGACGCTCAGTATGGCCTGCCCCTGGACGAGCGCACGCTGGCGGCGGCGCTGCGGGCGGCGGGCTACTTCACGGCGATCATCGGCAAATGGCACCTCGGCGATTTTCAGCCGGACTATCTGCCGACTCGCCGCGGCTTCGATCACCAGTACGGCCTGCATGTCGGCATGATCGATTACTACACGCACAAGCGCAACGGCAAGGTGAACTGGTTCCGCAACGACAAACTCCTGGAAGAAGAGGGCTACACGACGCAACTGCTCGCGAAGGAGGCGGTGCGGCTCATCGACCGGCACGACTTTACCAGGCCGCTGTTTCTTTATGTCCCCTTCAACGCTCCACATTCTCCGCTGCAGGCGCCGGCCGATTATCTCGCCCAGTACAAGGACATCAAGGATGCGAAAAGACGTTCGTACGCGGCGATGGTGGCCTGCATGGACGACGCCATCGGCGCGATCGTGGCGGCGCTGGCGAAGCGCGGCGTGATGGACGATACGATCATCATTTTCAGCAGCGACAACGGCGGCCCGCTGAACTTCGGCGCCAACAACGGGACGCTGCGCGCCGGCAAGAACAGTCTCTATGAGGGCGGCGTGCGCGTGCCGGCGTTCGTCGTCTGGCGGGGAACGCTCATGGGTGGCGGCATCGTCAACGAACCGCTGCACATGGTGGACATGTACCCGACCCTGCTGAAGCGCGCCGGCGCCTCGCTGGAGCAGAAACTGCCCCTAGACGGCCGCGACGCCTGGCCGACCATCGCCGGGGGCAAGCCGTCGCCGCACGAGGAGATTCTCTTCAACGTCGAGGCTCACCGCGGAGCGCTGCGGCGCGGTTCGTGGAAACTCGTCGTCCACGGCAAGCTCCCCGGCCCGGCCGATCAATTGCAGATGTACAAGAGCGTCGAACTATTCAATCTCGCTGATGATCCTGGCGAGCAAACGAACCTGGCCGGCAAACACCCGCAGATCGTGCGTGACCTGCTGGGGCGACTCAATGGCTACGCACGGGCGGCGGTGCCGGCAAAAGGTGCCGCCGGGAAGCAATAGATGGGACCGTGGGGGAACACCATGACTGAGCCCGAACAAGAACCCTTGAGCGAGGAGTGGGACCGGCGCGTGCGCGACGAACTGGAACCGGGCGAGAATCTCGTCTGGGCGTCGCAGCCGCTCGCTGTTTCGGCGGGACGTACCGCCCTCGACGCCTGGCCGTGGATGCTCTTTGGCGTCTTCTGGCTCGGCTTCACGGTCTTCGGCTACTTCATGTGGCAGTCGATTCGCAAGTCACAGCGAGAGTTCGATGCCGACTTTGAGAAGCACTTCCAGGGCGAGTTCTTCCGCGAAGCGCGCGAGGCCCGCCAGAAGAAGGCCGAAGAAGTCAGCATGTTCGACGTCGTGCCGCTCGTGATCGCCGGCATCGCCGGAGTCGTCGGCCTTGGGCTGCTGCTCTCGCCGCTGTGGATGACCGTGAGCCGCAAGCGACAGCAGGCTCAGTCCTGTTACGCCCTGACGACGCGGCGCGCGCTCGTGTGGGAACCCGCCAGCGGTGGGGTCTGCTTGCACTCGTACAAACCGCATCGCCTCGACGCTCTCAAGCGCATCGAGCGCGCCGACGGCAGCGGCGATCTCGTATTCGAGGAGTATACCTATACCTATCAGGCGAACATCGCTCCGGCTGGCAGTCAGCCGGTGTACGAGACACGCCAGGGGATTGGTCAGCGCGGGTTCCTGAACGTCGCCCGGGTGCGCGAGGTCGAGCGCCTGCTGAAGCAAACGCTGCTGCGCTGAGCCTGGAACCGGAGGAGCGCGTTCGCTCTGGCCGACCTGCGCCAGCGGCAGAGTGGTCTTGCATTGGGGAAAGAGCGTGTACAGAATGAGCCGATGGGAGCGAACATCGACCCCACGAGCGATTACTTTTTCAAGCGGCTGTGCGGCGACGAGGACAACGCCCTGGTACTGGTGGACCTGATCAACGCCGTCGTTGGCTTCCCTGCTGGGAAAGCGGTGCGTGGGGTGACGCTGCTCAACCCCTTCGTGGAGAAGGACTACGCCGAGGGCAAGGTGCCCGTGCTGGACATCCGGGCACGCGACGACCTGGGCCGCCAGTTCCTCCTGGAGATGCAACGCCAGCTGCGTCCCGTCTTCGGCAAGCGCCTGCTCTACTACTGGGCGGGCGCGCACGCCGAGCAGCTACTCCGGGGCGAGCGCTACGAACTCCTCCAGCCGACTTACGTCATCTGCTTCCTCGGTGAAAGGTTGCTCCCCGACGCGCGCTATCATCACACCTTCCGGGTTGGCGATGAGCAGGGGGTGTTGCTGTGCAAGGATCTGGAGATTCACCTGGTGGAGTTGAGTAAGTTCTCTGTGCCGCTCGCCGAGGCGAAGACGCCTCTGCAGCGGTGGTGTTCTTTCTTCAAGCATGGTGCGTCGCTGGATCTCGCGAAGTTGCCGGCGACGCTGGACGTTCCCGTGATCCGTCAAGCGATGGAGGTGCTCATGAAAGCCAGTCAAGAGGAAATCGAACGGCAGTGGGCCATGGAGCGGCAGCGCGTCCAGAACGACCTCAATGATCTGCTCGCAACCATCCGCGATGCCGACAAGGACCGGCAGAATGCCTTTGCCGAAGGGCGCGAAGAGGGCCGCCAGCAAGGCATCGAGGAAGGCATCGAGAAAGGCATCGAGAAAGGCATCGAGAAAGGTATCGAGAAAGGTATCGAGAAAGGCATCGAGAAAGGTATCGAGAAAGGCATCGAGAAAGGCATCGAGAAAGGGAAGCTGATTGGCCGCATCCAGCTCTTGCAGCAACTCTTGCAACAGTCGGAAACATCGAGCAAGGAACTGAATCAACTGGCAGAAGCGGATCTCGTCCGGATGGAAGAGGACTTGAAGCGCCAACTGCCCGGCCCGAAGCAAGCGAACGGCACGCCGCCGACCGACAAGACCTGACCCTGCTTCTCTGAACTGACCATTGCCCGCGCGGCAAAAGGGAGCGACGAGTCGGGGCGCGCGGTTGCCGTGAGCAGGTGCGGCGTGGGGAACGCAGACGCTCACGGGACAACCGCCCGCCCTGGAACCGCGAACCGATGGAAGGTCTCATCCCATGCGCACCGGCTCTCGCTTCGCCTTCGCCATCCTGCTACTGTTCCTGGCGACGTTGCCTCTGAGGCGTGGTACCGCTCAGCCGCTCGAAGAACATCTGCGTAAGGTCATCTTACCGGGCGAGGCGCGCGAGTGGCTCGGCCGCCTGGAAGCAGCCGACCGCCTGGCGGCGCAGCAGATGTGGACACCAGCCCTCGATGAGTACGTGCGTCTCCTCCAGGAAGGCGGCGACGATCTGGTGCCGGAGACCACCCCTCGCGACCGCGCCGGTTCAACCCGCCGTAGCGTCCAGTTGCGTCACCTGTGCCATCAGCGCATCGCCGCCCTGCCGCCCGCCGCCCTGACTCGCTACCGCGCTCGCGTCGATCCCCAGGCGAAACGCTGGCTGCAGCAGGGCACCGCTGCACGCGACATCAACGCGCTGCGGCGCATCGTGGACGAGGCTTTTCTCAGCCGCTTCGCCGATCCGGCCATTGACCTCCTCGGCGATCTGGCCTTCGAGCGCGGCAATTTCGCCGAGGCCCGCCGCTGGTGGCGCTTGCTCACCCCCAGCGTTGCGGAGGCCGCCGAGCCCGATTCGGGACGATTCGCCTATCCGAACTCGACTATCGACGTCGCTCACCTGCGCGCCAAGCAGATTCTCGCCCTGCTTTTTGAAGGTGACCGGCAGCAAGCCCTGGAGGAGTTGGCGGCATTTCGCCGTCTGCATGGGAAGGCGGCCGGATGGCTGGCCGGGCGCGAGGGGAACTATGCAACCATCATGCAGGGCCTGTTCGATGTGCGCAAGGATGGCCCGCTCTCTCACGAAGAGGGACACTGGGCAACATTCGCCGGCAGCCCCTCCCGCAACCGTATCCTCGTCGATGAACTCTCCGAGCGTCTCTGGGTAAACGGTCCTGCATGGAGCGTTCGCCTCGACCCGAGCGACGCCGAGGATCCGGTGCGGCCCCCTCCACCCCCTGCCCGGCGCCTGTCCTGCCATCCTGTCATTGCGGACAAACAGGTGCTCATCGCCGACGCCCGTCACGTCACGGCCTATGACGTCCGCAGCGGCAAGTTGCTGTTCCGCTACACCCTCGGGGCCGACGGCAAGGGCGACGGCGCGAACGGTCAGCCGCCCGAACTTCCAGCGAACGGCCGGCCACATTCCACGCTGACCATTCACGGCGATGCCGTCTATGCTCGCCTCGGCGCTCAGGCACTTTCGCCCCCCGGAAAGGAGAAGAAAGGCGCCGACCCAGGCTCGACTTACCTCGTCTGTCTGGAGCGCTTCCCGGGGCCAGGAGGAAGTGCGTCCGGGCGCGCGCGTTGGTCGATGAAGGCAGCAGAGGCTGAGGGGGAACGGATCGCCTACGAGGGCGCGCCCCTGGCCCACGACGGCCGGGTTTACATCGCCCAGACTACCCTGTCGGCGACGCGGACGAGAACGGCCATCGCTTGCCACGACGCGGACAATGGCGCTCTGCTTTGGCGCCGCGACGTGTGCGAAACGCAACACGAGGAGGAAGCAGCGCCGCGCTCTTGCCATCATCTCCTGACGCTGGCGGGCGGCACGGTCGTCTACTGCTCGCACGCCGGTGCGGTGGTCGCCATTGATGCCCTGACAGGCAAGCGGCTCTGGGGCGTGCGCTATCCCAGCCGGCCGCAAGCCCACGGGTTGCAACCCGCGGGCTCGCGCCGTGGCCCGGCGCCCTGTGTCGCCGTCGATGGGCGCCTATTCGTCGCCCCGCTCGACAGCGACCGCATCCTGTGCCTTGATGTCGAGACGGGTCGGACGCTCTGGGAGCGCGAAGGGATTGAGGTCATGGACGTGCTGGGCGCATCCAAGGGCCGCCTGCTCTTCACGACGATGAACGGCGTGCGAGCGCTGGCCGCGGCCGACGGCGGCGATACCCGGGGCTGGCGTCAACCCGGCGTCGGCCGCCTGGCCAGCTACGGCCGCGGCTTGCTGGCCGGCGGTTGGGTGTTCTGGCCGACACGGGACGCGAAACTGCCGTGCCGGGCGTTGAATCAGGAAAACGGCACCCAGGAGCAGGGTGGGCAAATGGCGGATCCGACCCGGCTGCGGCGTCTCGCGCCAGGCAACATGGCCTTCGGAAACGGCTGCCTGGTCGTTGCCGGAGTCGAGGAGCTGGTTGGATACGTCCCGCGAAAATGATGGATACGGCGAACGGCCGGCTTACGCCGGCTGGTCAGTGATTGCCATCAGCCGGCTTACGCCGGCCGTTCGCCGTCCGGTTCTGGCGGACTATGACGATAGAAAATCTCTTTCTCTCGAAAGAAACACGGCAAGAACTCACCGTGGAAGATATTGCCGAGCGTGGTCCAGCGCGGGTCGGGCACGAGTTGCTCCACCTGCGACTTGTGCTCGGCCAAAGCAGCACGTTTCAGGTCTAAAACATCGCTAACATCGACCGTCCAGCGGCACTCGCGCAGCAAGCGCTGGTTCGCCTCCTTGCTCTGCTGCAAGCAATGCACCACTTCGCGCAGGTTCCCCGTCAGGCGAACCCAGGGCCACTGACACCACAGCCACACGGGATACTCGTAAACGATCGCCGGCCACCCGGAGATGCGCAGGGCAGACAGCACCGCGTTCGTCGTCGCCAGGTGGTCCGGCGGGCCGTCGTAATAGTGCGGCACGAAAACCTCGGCCGGCCGCAGTCGCTTCAGGAGTTCGACCACGCGCGGCACCGCTTCGTCGAGATGCTCCGTCAGGTGGCCGTCGGGGAAGCCGAGGAAGTGGACGTGTTCGCTCGGGACGCCGAGAACCTCGCACGCGGCACGGGCCTCCGCGGCGCGCAGGCGGCTCATGTTGGCAGCGGACATCAGGGCCGGATGAGAACCCGAGCCGTCCGTGAGGAAGACGACCGTCACCTCGGCCCCGGCGCGACGCTTGC
>DASPXY010001668.1:0-8705 GCA_035637055.1 Gemmataceae bacterium
TTCTTCGGCAGTCGCAAGGCGGTAGAGGATCCGGCAGGCATTGCGGAGTTAGAAGAGGTGGAAGGGGAAGTTTACCTTGTCACCGCCTCGGGCAAGGTTCCGGCCGAGCGTAAGAACCGCCTCCACCCCGGCCAGATATTGCAGACCCACGGCGAGGGCAGTTACGCCGTCGTCAAGTACGGCGATTCGACTCGGCTCGAACTTGGCCCCGACACGACCCTCGATCTGCTGGCCGGCCCCAGCGCACCGGCTATCGTCAAGAAGGTGTTCCTCAAGGAAGGGACGCTTACTGCGGAAGTCGCCCCGCAGCCGCGCGATCACCCGATGATCCTGACGACTCCGCACGCCGAGGTTGTCTCGTCGGGGAACAAACTCAGCTTCAGCAGCGCCGGCGAAACCACGCGCATCGAACTGGAAGAAGGGCAAGCTCAATGCCGGCGGCTCAGTGACGGCAAGTTGATCGAGGTGCCGTCGGGCTGGTACGCCGTCGCCTCCGCAGCGGAGGAGCCGTTCGAGGCGCAACCTCTGCCGGCGCTCACGACACGCCCTCGCCTGGTGCTGCCAAAGGGCCTCGGGCCGGTCCTTGCGCTGGCGTTCACCCCCGACGGTGAGGCCCTCGCGAGCAGCGGTTGGGGGGGCGAAGTGTCCTTCTGGGACGTGAAAAGAGGTGAATTACGCTTCGCAATTCATGCTCATTCTCGCGACGTCAAGGCGCTGGCGCTCTCCGCCGATGGGAACGCGCTTGCCACCACCGACGACCGGGTGGTAAAACTGTGGGACGTTCCGGGAAGAAAGGAGTTGACCGCTCTGAAAGGGCTTCGATTCGCGGTTCGCGCCCTGGCCTTCGCCCCGGACGGTCGAACGCTTGCCACCGGCGGTGGGGCGAAGAAAGAGGGCGCTGAGTTAAAACTCTGGGATGTCGAAACAGGGACGGCAAGGCTTGCCCTCGGCGGTCATGTCCGTGAGATCCTGGCGCTGGCCTTCGCGCCGGACGGGCGAACGCTCGCCAGCGGCGGGCGCGATCGTGGGATCAGGCTGTTCGACGCCCTCACCGGGAAACCAAAGTGGTCGATCGCCGGGCATCGACGCGAGGCGCTGGCCCTGGCGTTCTCCCCGGACAGCCAAACGCTCGCCAGCGGCAGCTACGACGGCACCGTGAAACTCTGGGACACCTTCACCGGGGCAGAGCGCCAAGCGCTCAAGGCCCACGCCCAGAAGATTCGCTGCCTGAGCTTCTCGCCCGACGGGAAACTGCTGGCCACGGCGAGCAACGATCGCTCGATCCGTCTCTGGGACGCCGCGACCGGACAGGAGCGGGCGCTGATTCGGCCGCGGCGCAATGTCGCATCGCTGGCGTTCGCGCCCGACGGCAGAACCCTGGCGACCGGCGATTGGAGCGGACTGGTGAAACTGTGGACGCTGTCGGTGAAGGGCGTTCCGTGACGACAAGCCCGGACGCGAGCGCACCACGGACGCAGATGGAGGCAAGAGTGGGTGTCAGCGTGCAATGCAATGCAACCCATTTTGCCCCTGTCCTTATTATCCCACAGCCACACCCGTCCACAAGGCCAGGGCGCAAGCGCTGGGATGGTCCTGGCGCTGGTCTGGGGCGGGGCAACCAACGAAAAGGGTCATTCGAGGAGGTTCCCATGCTGAGTCGATTGTTCGGAGTGGCTTGCTTGTCGGTCATCGGCCTCGCTGCCGCGAGCGCCGACGACATCCGCGGCAAGGTGAAAAAGGTCGATGCGGAGAAGGGCACCATTACGATCACCGTGGACGACAAGGACCAAAGTTTCGACGTCCCCAAGGACGCGAAGATCGTTGCCCTCTATGGCAAGAAACTCAAGAAGGCGCAGCAGCTTGATCTGCCGGGCGGCCTCGCCGCTGTCAAGGAAGGCGCCAACGTGACCATCACCTACGACAAGAAGGACAAGAAAGACGTGGTCACGCAGGTGCGCGTCGAAGACCTGATGAAGAAGAAAAAGAAGAACAACAATTGAGAGTGACTTTCATCTGAAACCCCTCCCCCCAACCCCCTCCCCGAAACGGAGAGGGGGAGAAGAAGAGAGACTGCTTGGCTTGCTCCCCCTCTCCTTGCAGGGGAGGGGGCCGGGGGGAGGGGTTTTCTCGCGGCAACCCAGCCTCACAGGAGACTCAGGTCCATGAACAGTGTGTGCCGAAGGAAGCTGTGGCCCTCGCTCCTGCTGCTCGCGGGGGTGATGCTTTTCGCCCGCGGCGGCCCCGCCGACGCCGCGGAGAAGGCCGCCGCCAAACTGGACAGCGCCGCGCTGGCCCGGCTGATCGACCAGCACATCGGGCAGCGATTGACACAGGAGCAGGTGACGCGCGCGCCGCTGGCGGATGATGCGGAGTTTCTCCGTCGCGTTTACCTCGATCTGGTTGGCGTCATTCCGCCTGCCGACAAGGCCGCGGCGTTTCTGGACAGCACGGATCCGGCGAAACGGGCCAGGCTGATCGACGAATTACTCGCCAGCCCACAATACGGCCGGCACCTGGCGGACATCTGGGAGGAGTTGCTCCTTGAGCGCGACTCCAGCAATCGCAGGCTGCAGATGGAACCGCTGCCGACCTGGCTCGCCAAGCAGTTCAACGCGAACAGGCCCTGGGACCAGATCGTTCACGAACTGCTGACGGTGACCGGCACGCAGGAGCAGAACGGGGCCAACACCTTCTTCATCGCCAATCGCACGCCGGACAAACTGACCGACATCGTCGCGCGTGTGTTCGCTGGCGTGCAGCTGCAGTGTGCCCAATGCCACAATCACCCGTGGGCCTCGTGGAAGCGGGCGGATTACTGGGGCATGGCCCAGTTCTTCACCAAGGTGCGCGCCGGTGGCAAGAAGGTCGGCAAGGGCGATCCCGAGGTGGTCAACGAAATCGGCGTCGGCAAGGGCCTGCCGCTGCCCGAGAGCGCCCTGAAAGTGCCGCCGAAGTTCCTGGGCGGCGCCGAGCCGCGCATCGATGCGAACAGGCCCTATCGACCGGTGCTGGCTCAGTGGCTGACCTCGCCGGACAATCCCTACTTTGCCCGGGCGATGGTGAATCGCACCTGGGCTCAACTCTTCGGCCGGGGCCTCGTTCATCCGGTGGATGACATTCACGACCAGAACCCGGCCTCGCACCCCGAGTTGTTTGCGGCACTGGCGCGCGAGTTCGCTGCCAGCGGCTTCGACCTCAAGCACCTGATCCGCGGGATTTGCAATAGCGAGACCTATCAGCGGGCGAGCGACGGGAAAAGCAAAACGGCGGGTGGTTCGCCCCTGTTCAACCACATGACTGTCAAGCCCCTGACACCGCAACAGCTGCACGACTCGCTGAAGGTGGTGCTCGGTTCCGGGGAAGAGTCGCGGCGTACCAAGGCCGGCAAGAAGGCGCTCGTTCCGGGTACGCGAGCCGAGTTCATCGCCTTCTTCCGGGCCGCCGAAGGAGCCGATCCGACGGAATATCCAGCGGGCATCCCCCAGGTCTTGCGGCTCATGAACTCGTCGGTGCTGAACGACGGGACCGCGTTGCTCAACAAGGTGGTGCGCCCGGGTCGGTCCCCCGTCCAAACGATCGAGCGACTGTACCTGACGACGCTGTCCAGGCGACCGACCGCCGCGGAGAGTCAGCGTCTGGTCACGTTCGTCCAGGACGCCGGCAGCGCGACGCGCCAGGCGTATGCGGATGTCCTGTGGGTGTTGTTGAACTCAAGCGAATTTAGTCTCAATCATTGAGTGACGAGCGGCGGGGTTTAGCCCCGCCGTCCAGACGGGGGGGCTAACCCCCGCCGCTCGTCGGAGGCGAAAAGGAGCACATAATCCCATGAGCAATGCACGCAGTTCCGCGGATCTATCGCGACGGGACGTGTTGAAGTTCGCGGCAGCCGGCGCTGCGCTGACCTCCTTGTCCGGCTGGCTCGACGTGCTGGCGGCGAAGGCGACGACGACCGGCGCCCGGCACAAATCCTGTATCCTGCTGTGGATGGAAGGCGGACCTAGCCACAAGGACACGTTCGACATGAAACCCGGAACGCGCGACGCCGGCGAGTTCCGGCCGATCGCCACCAATGTCCCGGGCATTCAGATCAGCGAGCATTTCCCGCGGCTCGCCCGGCTGATGAACCATGCGGCGATTTTGCGCGGTATGAGCACCGGCCAGGGCGCCCACGGCCCGGCCCGATACTACATGCACACCGGCTACCGCGAGGGTGTCGGCGGGCTGACGCACCCGAGTATCGGCTCGATCGTGTCCGCCGAACTGGGCCGGCCAGGCTTCCCGCTGCCCAATTTCGTCTCGGTGGGCGGAGCACGGGCCTACGGCTCGGGCTTTCTGGGAGCACGCCATCAACCGCTGGTCGTCAATGATCCGGCGCGCGGTGTGGAGAACTTGCGGGCACTTGTCAATGGGCAGCAGCTCGATCGCCGCATCGGCTTGCTGGAGGAAATGGAGCAGGGCTTTTTCCGCACGGGCGGCACCGCCACCGGCCGTGATCACCGGACGACTTACGACCGGGCGGTCACTTTGATGCGTTCGCGCGAGGCCCGCGCTTTCGACCTGTCGCAAGAGCGGGCCGCTGTGCGCGATGCCTACGGCCAGAGCGATTTCGGCCAGGGCTGCCTGATGGCGCGGCGTCTGGTCGAAGTCGGAATTCCCTTCGTCGAGGTCTATTCGCGCGGCTGGGACACGCACCAGAACAATTTCACGCGAGTGCGCGAACTCTCGCGCCAGGTGGACCCGGCGATGAGTACCCTCATCACCGACCTGCACGACCGCGGGCTCCTCGACAGCACGCTCGTGATCTGGATGGGTGAATTCGGCCGCACCCCGCGCATCAACGCGCGCGCCCCGCAGCCAGGCCGCGATCACTATCCGCGCGCGTGGAGCAGTGTCATGGTTGGCGGTGGTATTCGCGGCGGCCAGGTCATCGGCCGCACCGATGCTGAAGGAGCCGCGGTCGTCGAGCGTCCCATTTCGGCGCTGGATTTCCTGGCCACCGTCTGCCGCATCCTCGGCATTGATTACAACCGCCAAAACCAGACGCCGATCGGCCGTCCCCTGCGGATCGTCGATCGCGGCGCCACGCCGATCCGCGAACTGATCGGGTGAGCGCTGCAGTTACCAGTCTCATTTCCCGCTTGCGGGTTAGCACGGTGTTCCCTCCGCGTCGCTAACTCGCAAGCGGGGATCATTCCCTGCTGCCGGATTGTCCTCTTCCTCCTTCCACTCTGCGACCTCGAACGCGCCCGCCGCGAGGCAGACGTGGAATAGCTGATCGAACCCCTCCGCAACCGTCGGCCGCTGCAGTTTCGCCGCGGTTGCGAACAGCGCCACGTCGGGAACGTGATCCTTGCCTTGCCGCAGCTGGTTCCGGCCCAAACAGTCCTCCAGCCGCGACGCGAAGTAGTAGCCGGTCACGTGTACCCCTGCAGCCTTCGCCAGTTCGATGAGCGGCCGGCGATCTTCTGTGGTCGGGTTTGTGTTGTCCACGACCACCGGCCGACCCGCGGCAAGGGCCTCGGCGATGAGTTGTCGCTGGCGGCGCTCGCGGTTCTTGTTGTTGCGCAGGCGATCCTTGCTGATGAGGTCGTGCGTGGCGGCGAAACGCGCCCGGTAGAAGCTGCTTTTGCCGGACGCTTGCAGACCGATGAACAGGATAAGTTCCACGGCTTCTCCATCCTCCGGTTTCCCGCTTGCGGGTTAGCAACCTGCCGAACACCTTGCGCTGTTCGTCCGCCACAATCCGTTATAATCACTTCCTGTTGCGACTCGACCCCGATCCGCGAACCCGCACAGAGACTGGCCCATGGCAGATCCCCTTTTCGGACCTGAAGTCCGGCAGATGCTGCAGGAGAACGACGCCGCCGGCCTGAAGGTGTTCTGCGACACGCTCCACCCCGCCACCGTCGCCGAAGCGCTCGGTGAGGGCTTCGAGGCGGAAGAGGTCTGGCGCGTTTTGCAAACCACCGACATCAAGACTCAGGCTACCATTTTTGAGTATTTCCCCATTGAGTTGCAGGTCAAAATGGTCGAAGGCATCGGCCGGCAGCAGATGGCCAAGCTGATCGAGCAGATGTCGCACGACGACCGCGTCGATCTGCTGCGGCGACTGCGGCCGCGCATTGTTGAGCAATTGTTGCGCCTGGTGGACGAGGCCGACCGCCGCGACATCGCCAGCCTGACAAAGTATGCCGAGAACACCGCCGGCGCCCTCATGACCACCGACTACGCCTGGGTGCCGGCGAACATCAGCGTCAGCGACGCGCTCGAACGCCTGCGCCTGCAGGCGCCTGATCGCGAGACGATCTATTACGTCTACGTTCTCGACGAGCACCGCCACCTCCTGGGCATGGTGTCATTGCGCGACGTGATCCTGGCGTCGCGGCACGCCGTCATCCGCGACATCATGCAAAGCGACGTGGTCACGGCGCAGGTGGACGACGACCGCGAACAGGTGGCGCAGCAGATGGCCCGCTACGACTTCCTCGCGATGCCGGTCGTCGATTCCGACAAGCGCCTGGTCGGCATCATTACGCACGACGACGTCATCGACGTGATGGTCGAGGAGGCCACCGAGGACGTGCAGCGCATGGCGGGCGTCGGCGTGATGGTGGAGGACTACCTCGAAGCGAACCTGTTCACTGTCTGGAAGAAGCGGGCAGTGTGGCTGGCGTGCCTGTTCGGCGCCGAACTATTGACGTACACGATGCTGTCGCATTTCGAGGACACGATCAAGGCGGTGGTCGTACTGGCCCTGTTCATTCCACTGTGCATCTCGACGGGCGGCAACTCGGGTTCGCAGGCGGCGACGCTGATCACGCGGGCGATGGCCCTGGGGCAGATTTCGACGCGCGACTGGTGGCGCGTGCTGCGGCACGAACTGGCGATGGGCCTGATTCTCGGCCTGACGCTGGGTGTGATCGGCTTCGTGCGCGGCGCCGCGACATCGAGCGAGGTATTGCACAACACCGAAAAGCGCAAGGAGTCTTTCAAAGTCATTGTCCCAAAGAATCGACCCCTGCAACCACGCTCCGACGGGAAGTTCGAGTTGCCACCGCAGACCGAGCAGACGCTGCGGCATCCGCGTCCGCTGCTGCTCACCCTGCCGAAGGGCGGCAAACTGCAGGAGCAGGACAGCGGCGACGACCGGATTTATACCATCCCGGAAAAAGCCGAGGTGAGTTATGAGGTGGTGGACCGCTGGCATCTGGGGCTGGTGATTGCGCAGGCGGTGGCGATGATCTGCCTGTGGGGCACCCTGGTGGGGGCGATGTTGCCGCTGGCGTTTCGGCGACTAGGCTTCGACCCGGCCTTCGCGTCGAGCCCGTTCGTGGCGACCTTCGTCGATGTGACGGGCATTTTTATCTTTTTCACGATCGCGATTATCTGGATTCCCGGATTGTAGGTTGTCGAGCGAACCGCAAAGCAGGTGCCGCGAGCCATGCGGCACCCGATCCCAGCGCGACTCCGGCATGATCCTTACCGGAACCATTGCTCGACGGCCTGGCGGATCGCGTCGCGTTCGGCGTAGCTCCAGATAGCCCCAACAAGTAGAAGGAGCGCTACCAGCAGTAGCCCGATCACATCCCACGCCCAGCCCTGATGTGGCTGTGGCATGTCTGCCTGCGGAGTTGACAGTGGCTCGGGATGCTCAAGCGGATCGTCTTTCTCCAGATCAATCCCTGTTTTCTCCTTGATGGCCTTGCGCGCAACGTGGACGACGTAGATCATCGCCAGGACAGCCGCCACGATCACCGCGAGGCGCACGACCCATCCGCCGCCCAACTCCGCGCCTTCGAGAGCGCTGGCGCCGAGCGAGCCAACCCAGCTAAAGAGGACCGTCCCCGGCAGCATGGACGCCACGGTCGCGAGCAAGAAGGGGACGAAGCGGATCGGTGTCAGTCCTAAAAGGACATTCTGGATGCCATAAGGCATCGCGTGTGAGAGCCGGATCGCCATGACGATCTTCCAGCCCCCTTCGCGACCCACGGCGCGATAAAGCGCGCGGAGCCGCGGAAATTGCTCGATCTTTCGCGCAACCTTGTCATGGGCGAGATACCGAGCGAGGAGGAACCAGAGCGCCGCCGAAAGTGTCGAGGCCAGCGAAATGATGACTGTGGCAAGGATCGGGCCGAAGACCGCTCCGGCGGCGAGGGTGACCGGCGTGCCGGGGAAGGGCAGCATGGTCACGGCCACATAGAGCAGTACGAACAGCAGTGGCCCCCAGGCGCCGAGTCCCTGAATCCGGTCGGTCAGCCACCGTAGCGGTTGGTCGATTGGCAGTGACTTCACGAAAAGCAGGACGGAGAGGAGAATAAGCAAGACCGAACCGAGCCGCAGCAGTCGGGCGTAACCGTGGAGGATCTCGTTCACTCGGCGAAACATGATCTGCCCCATCCACGCCGCAACTTTTTTCCGCAACCCCCTTGAACCTGCGCCCGGCGGTTTGTATCTAACCTATTACCAGTACGACGAACTCGACGAGGTCGATGAGACGAAAAAAAGTTGCACGAACTCTTGACACCTCGACGAGACGTCACTACATTACGGTTGTAAGTCTTGTGAAGACAAAGGCTTACAACAAGCAATGATACTCCATTCCTGGCTGGATGGGAGTCGCGGCATTCGCGCGAGGGTGCCCCGACTCCTGGCCAGCAGGAACACGCGAGCCTTGAAGGCTGGCGTGCTGCTGGGAAGGCCCCTCG
>DASPXY010001669.1:0-6589 GCA_035637055.1 Gemmataceae bacterium
CCGCCTCGAAGGTATATATTCATTGATGGGAACGACGGCGTCAAGCCCCTTCGTTGCGGGTGGCGGGTGGCGGGTGACGGGTGGCGGGAGAAGAAGGGGCTTCTTTGTTTTCTCCCGCCACCCGTCACCCGCCACCCGCCACCCGAAGGAAACGAGCCATGCTGCTGGATAACCTGACCTTTGCCTACATCCTGATCCTGCTGGGCCTGGTGTTGCTCATCGCGGAACTCTTCATCCCGACGAGTGGGGTGTTGTTCGTCCTGTCGATCGCCTGCCTTGTGGTTGGTGTGGCCATCACCTTCAACAAGGACAGTTCGGTGGGCATTATCACGCTCATTGGCGTCTTCGTCGCGGTCCCGGTGGTGGCCTCGGTTGGCTTTTACTATTGGCGGCGAACGAGCTTCGGCAAACGCTTCGTCCTCAGCGGTTCGCAGGAGGACGACACGCTGGCGAACATGCCGGTCAACCTCGAACTGGAGCAGCTGCGCGGCCGTTATGGGCGAACCATCTCAGCACTGCGGCCGGCGGGTCTTACCGACTTCGACGGGCGGCGCGTCGATACCCTGAGCGAAGGCTCCATGATCGATCCGGGCCAGTGGGTGCGCTGCATCGACGTCAAGGCCGGCAAAGTGATCGTGCGTCAAGTGGACAAACCGCCCGACCTGGCGGACATGGATACAGCGACCTTTAACTGAACGAGTGGTGAGTGGTGAGTGGTGAGTGGTGAGTGAAGACAAGACGTTTTTCCTGTCTTCACTCACCACTCACCACTCACCACTCACCACTTTTGAGAGGGAGTGACTCATGTTGTTTGCGGAAACCGTCGGCGAGTGGCTGAGTAAGAATCAGGTGTTGCTGATCGTCGGCGGTCTTATCCTGCTGGTCGGCATCTTCTTCCTGGTCATCTTCTTCAGCTTCGTGCGCCTGTGGATTCAGTGCCTCCTGACGGGGGCGAAGATCGGCATTCTCGATCTGATCGGCATGAAGTTGCGGAGTGTCGATTACTCGATGATCGTGCGGCAGAAGATCGCCCTGGTGCAGGCCGGCGTCAAGGTGACCACGCAGGACATGGAGGCCCATTACCTGTCGCGCGGCAACGTGCCCAAGGTGGCGACCGCCGTCATTGCCGCCCACAAGGCCGGCATGGACCTGCCGTGGCGCACCGCCGCCGCCATCGACCTCGCGGGCCGCGATATCCTCGACGCCGTCAAGACCAGCGTCAACCCGAAGGTGATCGACTGCCCCGACCCGTCCAAGGGCCGGCCGACGCTCGACGGCGTTTGCAAGAACGGCATTCAGCTCCGCGCTCGCGCCCGCGTGACGGTGCGGACCAAACTCGACCGGCTCGTCGGCGGGGCCACCGAGGAGACGATCATCGCCCGCGTCGGCGAGGGCATTGTGAAGGCCATCGGCAGCGCCGAGCATCACACGGACGTGCTGGCCAACCCGAACCTGATTTCGCAGGCGGTGCTGAAGAACTCGCTCGATTCGCAGACGGCCTTCGAGATTGTCTCGATCGACGTGGCCGAGATCGACGTCGGCCAGAACATCGGCGCCAACCTGCAGGCGGATCAGGCTGCCGCCGACCTGCGCGTGGCCCAGGCGCAGGCGGAGAAGCGGCGTGCGCTGGCCGTGGCCCTGGAGCAGGAAATGCGGGCCGCCGTCGAGGAGAACCGCGCCAAGGTGATGCTCGCCGAGTCCGAGGTGCCGCTGGCGATCGCCCACGCGTTCCGCGACGGCCGCCTCGGGGTCATGGACTATTACAATCTGCGTAATCTGCAATCGGACACGGAGATGCGCAATGCCATCGCCGGGACCAGCACCGGCGCCAGCGCCGGCGGCCGCAACGAGCGCGTCGATAATCGGACGCCGTGATTTCCCTGGTTTCCCGCTTGCGGGTTAGCAGTCTGGGTACTGCTAACCCGCAAGCGGGACAACCCTCAACCGCAAGCGCGGCACGGAGATGGCTATGGACTGGATGAAGTGGGCGATTCCGCTGATCGTGGTGGTGGTGATCATCCTGAGCAACCTCGGGAGCCTGCGCCGCGAGGAGCAAAAACGCACACCGCGAACGCCGCGCCCCAACGATAACCCGCCACCGCCGCCGAAGCCGCGTCGCACCGCCAGCGAGGTGGACCGCTTCCTGGAGGAGATCAACCGGCGCCGGCAAGAGGCTGCGAAGCGCAAGACCGCGCCGCCCCCGCCGCCCGTTGCTCCTCCTCCGCCACCGCGTGAGGTTCCCGCCCCAAGCGTTCCGCTCGCCGAGGTTGCGCCCCCGGCACCGCCCCTCTCGCTCCCTCCGCCGGTTCAGCGGGTGGCCCAGGAACGGGCCGCTCTGCCCTCCCCGCGAAAACGCATCGATCGCGATGCGCCGGTCGCCAAGGCCGCTACTCCCTCGCTCAAGGACAAGGAAGCGCCGCCCGCGCCAACGGCCCAGTCGGCCCAGTCGGCCCAGTCGGCCGCCACGGCCGCCACGGGTGCCACGGCTGCAAAGCCTGTCGGGCCCTTGCCCGCGCCAACGGCGACGCCTGCCGCGGCGCAGTTGCTGACCTTCCTCCGTTCGCGCCAATCGCTCCGCGCCGCGTTTTTGCTGCGTGAGGTGTTCGACCCGCCGGTCTCGACGCGAAGGCGGAGACGACCCTGACAACCGGGCTCGTGCGTCAGCCGCGCAGCGCCGCGGTCAACATGCTCTCGATCCCTGCGAAGTGTGCCCGATAGTCTTCGTGACAACGAGTAATCACTTCCTTCGCTTCACGCGCATCGTACACTTCCGCGATCTCGCAACGGCGATTTGTTGTCCCGGGGGCATCCTTGTAGGTCAGGAAGTAGTGCTGCAGCCGCTCGACGAGCGAGTGCGGGCTCTCCTTTAGATCGCGCCAGCCGCCATAGACCGCGTCGCCCTCCAACACCGCGATGATCTTGTCGTCTGCCTCATTGCCGTCCAGCATGCGAAACCCGCCGACCGGCCTGGCCTGCAGCAAAATGTCGCCATGCGTGATGACCTTCTCCGTCAGGACGCACACGTCGAGCGGATCGTGGTCGCCGCTGACGCCGCTCCGCCCCGTTCGCTCGGCGCAGCGTGCCGCCACGCGATCGCCGCAAAACGTCTGCGGAATGAGGCCGTACAGCGTTGGGCAGATGTTGGAATAGCGCTGCGGCCGGTCCACTTTCAGATGGCCGGTCGTCTTGTCGAGTTCGTACTTGACGGTGTCGCTCGGAACAATCTCGATGTAGACCGTCACCAGGTTCGGCGCATCGGGGCCGATCGCGACCCCGTGCCAGGGATGCGACTTGAACAGCAGACCAAGCAACGACCACAGCGGCTCACTTTTCTTCTCGGGCATCGCATCTCCTTGCCAGCTACATCACTCTCAAATGTCGTAAGACTGACCCTGGCGCATCGGCTCGATCGTGCTCGCCGCGAGGTCAAAGGTGTCCGGATAGTGAATCAGGCGCATCTTCGCGCGCAGCGCGGCGGGCAGCCGGGCGAGATTTTCATAAGGGGTGTGCATCAGGCCGGGGTTGGTTTCGTGGACGATGAGGTCGGCGCCGGCCAGCCAGTCGATGAGCGTGGGGTCGAAGGCGGTGTCGGCGCTGTAGCCGAGGCAGCGGCCCGCGGCGCGGACGCGCAGAGCAGTCGTCGGGATGCTGTGCAGGGCGTGGCGGCATTGGACGCTGAACGGCCCTACCTCAACGGGACGTTCTTCACTGAGCGGCCGCACCTCGAAGAAGTCGTCGAGGCAGCGCCGCACTGGCGCCCCGCCTGGCTCGACGATGGCTGCCTCCATGCTGCCGGCGAGATGACCGTCCCAGAGCCGCGCCAGCACGTCCGGGTGAGCCAGGAGCGGCAGTCGCCGCCCCTGCAGGAAGCGTGCGAAGAACGCGAATCCCTCGATCCCCGAACTGTGGTCGGCGTGCAGGTGCGTCAGGACCAGTGCATCGATCTGGGCCACATCGAGGGCGGCGCCCGCCGACAGGCCCGCTTCACGCAGAATCTTGCGGATCGGGTGCGGACAATCCACCAGCAACCAGGAGCCGCCCGCCTCCAGCGCCAGACAGGTCGAGTAATACAGGGCCGAGAAGGCATCACCGACCCCCAGCGCCAGCAGACGTAGACCGCTCACGAACGACCTCGCTTTCCGGGCCATGTCTCGCGTTGTTGCTATTATCCCGTCTCGACGGCCGGGAGCAAGCGGCGACTTGCGAATGTGCCCAGCCGCCGCTATTTCCGCCGCGCATTTGGTGTAACAAGACTGTAACTGCGACGACGCAGCGCTTGCGTCCCGCGATCCCTCAACAGTGTAATAAGGCTTGTCGGAGGACGTCCGGTCCTGCCGCCGGAGCGCGGGCGTCCCGCCCGCTTCTTGGCCTTCGCAGTGCGGGCGGGACGCCCGCGCTCCGGCGCTTCGATCCGCTCGCAAGCGCACGATTATACTCCAATGGAGATTAACAATGTCGCGTCTATCGGCGTGTATGCTGGTGGTCGCCCTGGCCGTTCCGTCACGGGGCGACGAAGGGCCTACTCCCAAGGCCCCGCGCACCGACGCCCTGGGAGACCCGTTGCCCGATGGGGCGCTCCTCCGGTTCGGCACGGCACGGCTACGGTGTGACGGTGGCCCGACCGGGATCGCCTTCTCGGCGGACAGCAAATTCCTGGCCACCGCCCACGGCCGCCAGGTCGTCCACGTCTGGAGCGTGCCCTCTGGGAAATTGCATCAGGTGCTCCGAACTCCAACCGACCTCCCCTATCGGGCCGTCACGTTCACCCCGGATGGGAAAAAGCTGGCGGTCGGCGGCGGGTTCGACGGCGTTGCGTTCTGGGACGTGGCGACCTGGCAACCCAGAGCCGGCATCGCTACCCCGCGCGCCGGGAACCGGCTGATCGCGTTCTCGCCGGACAGCAAAGTGATGGCCACACTGCCCGAGACCGGGGGCACCGCTGTCAGGGTGCAGGACGTCAGCAGCGGGCGCGTCCTCTCGGAATGCCAGGTCGGCGAGAGCTACGTGCAGACGCTCGACCTCTCGCCCGGCGGCAAACGGTTGGTGACCTGCACCTTCACACGCCCCGCGGAACTTTGGGACACCGCGACCGGTAAGTTGCTCCGTCCCCTGCCCGACAACGGCAGGGAGTGGGCGAGCGCCGCCATCTTCACGGCCGACGGCAAGGGCGTGCTCGTTGCTGCCTCAGGTGGCGTGGTTCTGTGGGATGTCGAGACGGGCAAGGAATTGCGCCGCTTCGCACAGGGCGACAAGACCGTCGTGGCGTTCTCGCGGGATCGCAAGACGGTTGCGTCGATCGAAGGTTCCCGCATTCGCCTGTGGGATCTCGAGACCGGCAAACTCCGCAACTACCTCGACGGCATGCCGCGCCATTTCACCCGGTTGGTCTTCTCGCCCGACGGCAAACTGGTGGCCGCGACCGGCGGGGAGGCGCACATCTGTTTGTGGGACACGGCGACCGGCAAACTGCTGACCCCAACGCAGGGGCACCGGGGCGCCGTCGCGGCCATTGCCATTTCGCCCGACGGCAAACGGGTTGCCACCGGCGGCATGGACGGCAACCTCCTGCTGCGCGACCTCGCCGATGGCAAGGACGTCTGGCGCATTACCAACGACAATCACATGCCCGTCTCCTCCGTCACGTTCACCCCCGACGGCAAAACGCTGGCCGGCTCGTGCTACTATTCCGGGCAGGGTCAGAAGGTGTGGCTGTGGGACGTGGCCACAGGACGGGTGCTGCGCCGTCTGGGCAGCGACCGCGCTGGCGCTACGGCGGTGAGGTTTGTCGAGGGCGGCAAGGTTCTGGTCAGCGTGACCACGCAGCCGTCCGCCGTGGTTTGGGACACCGGCACCGGCATGGAAGTGCGGCAGAAGCCCCTGCGGGACTTCAGTCTTTCCGCCATCGATTTCACCGCAGATGGCCGAACGGTCGCGACCGGGCAGCGCGACGGGCCGATTGTGCTGTGGGATACCCATAAAGGCGATACGTTAAGTGTCATTCCCAGGCTCCGCACAACAGTCCTGGCCGTGGCGTTTGCGCCGGGAGGGCGGACGCTGGCCTCGGGGGGCTGCATGGAGGTTGCCCAGGTGTGGGAGACACTGACGGGCGCAGAGTTGCTGCAACTGCCGGGTCACAAGGGTTGGGTGATGTCGCTGGCTTTCACGGCTGACGGACGCTTGCTGGCGAGCGGGTCCGGTGAGGGTGTGGTGCGACTGTGGGACGCAGTTACCGGGCGTGAACTGGCTGCCCGTCCTGGGCATGTTGGGCCTGTGAACGCGCTGGCGTTCACGCCGGATGGCAAGCGCCTGCTCAGCGGCGGGGCGGACAGCACACTCCTGGTTTGGGATGTGAAGCGCCTGGCCCCCGAATGGAAGCCGCCAGCGCCGCCTGTCGTGGCCGCGGGCGACCTGGACGGTTTCTGGGCCGATCTCAATGGTACGGAGGCCCTGCGGGCGCGGCAGGCGATCGCCGCCCTGGTAACCGCCCCACAGTTGACGCTGCCGTTCGTGCGCGACCGATTCAAGGGCGGCGTGGGCAAGGATGGGCTGCGTCCGCTGCGGTTGATCGAGGTGCTGGAGCGGATCGGTG